>PXBW01000130.1 GCA_003566775.1 candidate division WS1 bacterium | reverse complement strand
TCGAGTTCAGCTCGCGCGAGTGGCACGCGATCAATCGGCAACTCAACGCACTGCGTCGGGCGCGGAGAAGCGCTCGCTGACCGCGGCAGACCGCCCGCGAGTTTCGCGCAGAGGGCTGGTCGAAACGAAGATCGTTTACATGCCCGCAGTGATTGTCGCTCAGCGTTGAGAATCTGGGGCGCTTACCGGACGTACGAGTTCGCGTATCGCGGGTGACTTCGGGGGGCGCGGAGCACCTCAGTGTTGGACGGCCTCTCCGCCATCACATGCCGCCCGAACGGCCGTCGCGACTGAGTTCACCGCCTCCAGAGCAAGCTCAGCGTCCTCCGCCTCGACCATCACGCGCACCAGCGGCTCGGTGCCCGAGGCGCGCACCAGGATGCGGCCCACGCCGTCGAGTCGTTGCTCCCAGTGTGCGATCTCTTCCAGCACCGGCGGAGCGTCTTCCCACGCATCACGATCGGGCACCTCGATGTTAACAAGATGCTGTGGGATCTTCTCCACCGGGGCGGCAAGCTCACTGAGCGTCCGCCCGCTTCGTCCAACCACCTCACACAGTCGCAGTGCGGTGTAGACTCCGTCGCCAATTAGCGTATTCCGAAAGATGATGTGGCCCGACTGCTCGCCCCCGAGACGCGCTCCTGTCTCGCGCATCCTCTCCACCACACAGCGATCACCGACGGGAGTACGCTCGAGGCGAATACCTCGTTCAGTCAGGGCCCGCTCGAGACCGAAGTTGTTCATCACGGTGCCGATTATCAAAGGTGGATCGAGGAGTGCTCTGTCCTGCAGGTCCACTGCGAGGGTGTATTTGCTGCCGTCCCCATCTACGATCTCACCCTCGTGATCCACGAACACCGCACGATCGGCGTCGCCATCGAACGCCACGCCCAGATCGGCGCCGCAGGTGACGACCTCCCGCGCAAGCGCGTCGAGACAGGTCGAGCCGCAGCCGACGTTGATTCTGGTGCCATCTCCATCACAGTGTATCGCATCGACGTGGGCTCCGGCTCGCTCGAAGGCTCGTTCGGCGATCTCTGACGCTGCACCCTCGGCGCAGTCGAGCACAACATGCAGACCGCTCAGACACTTCTCTCGCAGGCCGTTGAACACAATCCTCAGGTAGTCCTCTTCAGCCCGGGGATCCTCGGACAAAACGCCGGGGGATGCGCCACGCGGCCCATCCATCGCCTCGCGCAAGAGGCTCTCCAACTTCCGCTGGCTGGTCAGGGACAGCTTCTCACCACCGCGGGCGACGAGCTTGATGCCGTTGAACTCCGGCGGATTGTGCGATGCTGAGATTACCACCCCGCCGTCAGCGTCGCGTTCTCTGGCCAGGAGGCACAGCCCGCCCGTGGGGAGGATGCCGCAGTCAACCACGTTAACGCCGCAGCGGCACAGCTCAGCGCCGATGGCCTGCGCCAGTTCCGGGCCGGAGATGCGCGTGTCTCGTGCAAGCAGTACTGTCGGCGTGCCTCCATCGGTGATAAGCCCGGCATAAGCCCGCGCCACGCGTTCCGCAATCTCAGGGGTGATCTCGCTGCCGGCCACCCCCCGGACGCCATCTGTGCCGAACAGGCTCTCGGTGTTACGCGTGTCCGAGTCGGTCATACTCCACCTCGATGTGCGGTGCGTCTTCTGTGCGTCAGAACTCAGACTATAGCGATCGGTCTGCCAGAATGGAGATTCCCTCTCGGGGCGCAGTCTCCTTCTTCCGTACCGTGAGAGTGCGGGGCGATCCGGACAGATTACTGTAACCTGCCACCCGGAGAAATGCGACGACCCGCGGGATGCGTGTACTCCGCGGGTCGTGACTTTCGGCCGATATACGGCGACTGTTATTCCCGGCGCATGAGGCCTTAGTCGATATAATAGTACTCAATCGGGCCTGCACATACATTGGGATTCTGAGGTCCATAGGGCGACGTGCTCGGGTACCACTTCGCATGACCGTCGAGGAAGCCAACGTTGGCGCCATCGTTGTGCCGACCGTGCACGAAGTAATACGCCCCACCCGCCTCATCGAACGGGCTATCTGTGCGGTTCCAGAAGCCAACTTCCGTGTACCAGTGCTGCGAGTCCGTGACAAATGCCGTCTCCGAGGGACGAGGAATCTGGGCGAGTGACACCGGAGCGCTGCCGCCCGCGGTCATAGAGCCGTCGGGCAGTTCAACCGCCCCGAGGCTGCCGGCGTAACCGGTGGTCTGTCGGACAAAGCCGTAGTTCCAGTGGTTAATGCTGTCGCGTCTGGGGCTGCTGGGACAGATGAGAATCTGCTCATTTGCCAGATAGGGCATGATAGCCCTGTGCCAGTGCATCATGTTCTCACCATGCGAGGGATACCAGTAACCGGCCTGCGGCAGCATCTCGCCGAAGTCCTGTGCGTACATCATCGTAGCAAGTGAGATCTGCTTGACGTTGTTCAGACAAGACGTCTGTCGAGCCCTCTCCCGGGCACGAGCGAAGACCGGAAAGAGAATCGCCGCGAGAATCGCGATGATGGCGATCACGACGAGCAACTCGATCAAAGTGAAACCTCTGCGCGCGTCAGACATTCACAACTCTCCTCTCGGAACATTTGATGGGACTGCAATAGCACGACATGATCTGAGGCCCGTGCCTCAGAATCATAGCATGGCAGGCGAAAAGTGTCCGGTCGGGTGAATCGACTGGAACGCCAGGAGGAAACGACCTGTGCCGGAGATCCCTGCTGAACGTACCTGTTCCACCGATCGATTGTCACACAAGAGGCAGTCGCGCTTCGAATGACAGCCTCTTCCGGCGCGACGATGCAACCTCTACTGCCTGCATGCGGCAAATTCTACTTTAGTTAAGCGGGACTGTCAAGCAGCCCCTTAGCGGTTGTGTAGGAGCAAAGTGATAATGCCCGGTTGTGGCAGAGTAGAAATGTCCCCTCTGCGGGGTAGGTCCCCGTGGTGCGGCGCTCAGGGAAATCTTCGCCAGATGGGCGTCGAATATGGCCAGACCAATCCAACGGCAGCCGAACTGTGCGCATCTGAAGCTGCTGAATACCCCACAGCCGATTCGATCGGGAGCCGAATCCAGCAATGAGTATCCCGACCTTCCTTGCGGACATGGCTTCGCCAGAGGAGGAGCTAATATGGTATCCAGGATTAGCTGGAACGACATTGCGCAGGAACTTGAGATCGACACCGTCGAGTTCCCAAAGTACGCGCGTCCACTGCTGAATCTCGCAAACCAATATGCACAAGCAACGAGGCCGCCTGTCGTGGGGCAGATGAGTGAACTCATCGAGGAGTTCCCAGGCGATTGCGTCCACGAGTGGGAAGAGTGGTACAGTGAGCGTATGCCAGAGGCGATGAACGAGGCCGTGGACAGGATCGAAGTGAAGATCAAGGCATTCCGGGAAGTGCTGGACCAAGTAGATCGAGAGACCACAGCCCGATGGGTGCGAGACCTGGTCATATGCAAGACCTATCAGGGCATGAGATTCCAGGCAGCGGTGTTGAAGCACGTCGCAGCTAAGACGAGCAATGAATGGACCAGGGCGACGCTCCAGGAAGAGGCGAGGGGCATTGATGGGCACATAGGGTCCACACCGGTCTCAATCAAGCCGGAGACTTACGAGGCGATGAAGCAGTTACAGGAAGAAATTGGGGTTGCCATGATCGTGTACAGGAAGACGCGCAGGCATCTCGAAGTGGAGTTTGATCCCGATGACTTCCGTTGACTTCAGGCCTGGACCAGCGCTTCCCCTGCCTCTCGGACGAACTCGACCTCTGTGTCGATCTCTCTGAAGAGTGTCGGTTGATCCAGTCCGAGCCTCGCCCGGATCAGATCCTCGAACTCCGGGTTGATCTCATAGCCAACGGAGTTACGCCCCTCCATGGCCGAGGCAAGGGCCGTAGTGCCGCTGCCCATGAACGGATCGAGCACGGTCTCACCGTGGAACGTATACATCTTGATTAGTCGGCGGGGTACCTCGACCGGGAACATGGCAATGTGGTCATCCTGCCGCACCGGCGGGATGTCGTCCCAGAGGCCGCGGAACCACCGACTGCGCTCTTCCTTCGTCAGGCGGCTCTGCTCCTTTGCCGCCGGTTCGGGCCGCGGCCAGTCCCCTTGCTTGCGAAAGAGCAGGATGTACTCGTGCTCATAGGTCACGTGGCCGTCCTTCGGGTAATACATTGAGCCCATCAGCGAGCAGCCGCCGGTAGTGTTGGTTGTTGATATCTTGTGCCAGATGATGTTGCCCATGAAGTCGAAGCCGACCTCGCGACCGATCACCGACAGGTCGGCGGGTATCGGCTGGACGCGATAGCGACCGTGCTCGCTGGCGCGCAGGTACTGATCGCCCACGTTGATCGCCATGCGGCAACCGGGATGCAGTACACGGTGGCACTCGCGGATCACGTTGCCGAGGGCGGCGAGGTACTTCTCGTAAGACTGATCATGGCCGATCTGCCCCTCGTGCTCGTAGTCCTTGATGCACCAATATGGAGGAGATGTGATAACAAGATGCACACTCTTATCGGGGAGGGCGTCCATGCGCTGAGAGTCACTAAAGATGATTCTGTGTTTGGTCATGGATGATGCCTTCGCCGTGCAGAACTGACGCTCCTCCTTTCGAGCCGAAATCACTATGTTGCCTCGGTCCTCCGTGAGGTATAATGGCAGAGACGTTCCAGCATCGGTCGTGCAGGAGGCGGGCCGGTCCACGAGCAGATGGAGGGCGGTCCTATCGGGCTCCAGATGACGCTCCCGAGGCGGTAGGCTATGTGGCGTAGGGCAATGCATCGCTTTAGAGGCAAGCGAGGTCCATGTTTCGGTGGTCTGCGTCTGCTGAGATTCGCAGGCGGAGCGGCGGCGTTGGTGATAGGCGGCATGGTCGCGATGGCGCTGATCGCGCTGACGGTGCTGGTGCTCGTCCTGGTGGGGATGGCGCTCGCCAGTATCACCGGCGTACTGCTCTACGCGGGAATCGTGACGGCGTGGCTTGTCGTCCGAGCGTCTCGACACCAACAATCCGGACGCCGAACCGTCTCTGCATTGCTTGCGCAGGATGAACGACAGATGGCGAAGGGCGCGCGGGACGCCGGTGCGTCGATCGCAGCGATTCTGATCGGACTGATCCTCACCATCATCGCAAGCCTTCTTCTGAGGGGTCTCGACCTCCCAATCATCGCCAGACTGTCCTTGCCGCCGGTAATCGGTGCAACGGTGGGCCTCGGTGGATATGCGCTGGTGCGTCGGTGGGTGGCGCCTCTGTCGGACGAGGAGTGGCCGCCCGCGCGAGAGATAAAGGCTCAGATCTCGCGGATTCGGCGCAAGAGTTCTTATCTTTCACGGGAGGCCGGGGCCGTCGGAGGGGTCTTCGGCAACCTTGACCGACAGGCAAACGAGATGTCCCGACGGGCACGGGAGCTTGCGGATCGTGTGTTTGAACTGCGACGAGTAGCACGAGATGTTAAGCGTGACGCTGAGCAGGCAAGCAATCAGAGGCCGAGCCAGGCAGCCTCGGACGGGACACAGGCTCGCCTTGCTGAACTGCTGGCGC
>PXBW01000249.1 GCA_003566775.1 candidate division WS1 bacterium | reverse complement strand
GGCAAGCCTCAGTGAAATGGGATCAGCAAGCCCGATATCCTCCGCAGCCGCGATTACCAGTCGTCTTGCGATGAACCGCGCATCCTCTCCGCCTTCGAGCATCTTTGCGAGCCAGTAGATCGCAGCGTCCGGGTCGGAGCCTCGGATGCTCTTTATGAATGCGGAGATTGTATCATAGTGCTCATCACCGGCGCGATCGTACTTCACCACCGGTCGGTCCAGCGCGCGTACCGCGTGCTCCATCCCCACCCTTCGCACTCCGCCATCGCCGGGCGGAGCACTCTGCACCGCAAGCTCAAGCGCCCCCAGGGCCAGGCGCGCATCGCCGCCGGAGACTTCGGCGAGATGGTCGATCACATCGTCGGGCACCTGCGGATTCAGGTGCCCCAGTCCGCGTTCTTCATCGAGAAGGGCTCTGCGCAGCAATATCTGAAGATCTTCAGGTGCGATCGGCTCGAGTGTTACCAGGCGGCAACGAGACAGGAGGGGGCTGATGATCGAGAAGAAGGGGTTCTCGGTCGTCGCGCCGATTAGCGTGAAGACACCCTCCTCGACATGGGGCAGAAGATAGTCCTGTTGCGCCTTGTTGAGCCGATGTACTTCATCGAAGAAGACGAGTGTGTTCACATCGTGCATACCCCGCCGCTCTCGTGCACTTGCCGCCGATTTGCGGATCTCCTTGACGCCTGCCTCAACTGCTGACAGCGGCACAAAATGTGAACTGGTGCGTTTCGCGATGATACGCGCGAGTGTCGTCTTGCCGGTGCCGGCGGGCCCGACCAGTATAATCGATGGCAGCCGGTCGGCCTCGAGCACCCTGCGCAGCATAGATCCCGCCTCCAGCACCTGTGACTGTCCGACCATCTCGTCGAGGTCGCGCGGGCGCATGCGCGCGGCCAGGGGGGCGGTCGGATCGAGTTCACCGGCGCTTTCGAAGAGATTCTCTGTCATATCTCACATCACTGCGCAGGAAGGAGGTGCATGCGGCGTAGCGGGGAATACTGCTGTGGCGAGGGTCCCGCGATGACCGTTGGCCCCCTGGGTTATGAACCCGTTGGGAAAGTGGGTGCCCTCCCGCCAGCTTTGTGTATTTTCGCGTGGAGGGGATCGCCCTCAGGGCGAAACGTCACGCCGCCGGCGGAGCCAGGCTCCCTTTTGTTTGGTGTTGGCTCAAACGTTAGGGGCGGCACGCGTCCCGCAGGGTTGCCCTCGCCATCAACATCGTATCACATTGCGGTGCGGTTCGCAACACCACAGCGCATCTTTTCCGCTGTCGGTGGGAAGGGCCCACTGTCCTGCCAGAGGCCGGTCGATGTCTGCTCTCTGTCGGTTCCTGCTCCATTCAGCCTCGCCAGCGCTCGTGCATGACTATCTCTGCAAGATCGAGACGCTTCTTCGCCGGAGGTTCGGTGGCCGGGTAGCCGATGGGCAGCATGCCGACCACCGTAACCTCCTCGGGAATACCAAGTACCTCTTTGACTCTATCGGCGTGAAAAGCGCCGATCCAGCACGTGCCAAGTCCCTCTTCCACCGCCTGCAGGGTCATGTAGGCCATCGCGATCGAGACGTCAACAGCGAAGGCGTGCAGACCACAGGTCATGACATAGTCGCTCTGAACCGAGCATGCGACGATGACTGCGGGCGCCTCCGACACGAACTGTTGACCCTTCGCGGCATCGGCGAGCGCCTCTCGGGCGCTCGCGTCGCGTACCACAACGAAGCGCCATTCCTGCAGATTGCGCGCTGAGGGTGCGAGACGCGCCGCTTCCAGCACGCGCTCCAGCTTCTCCTCCTCGATATCCCCCGATTCGTAACTGCGTACCGAGAAGCGCTCTCTGATAGCATCCATCACGTTCACGGCAATCACCTTCCTTGTATCAGGCGGGTTTCCGTCCTCACTCGTCGGGTGCCATCGGTGCCGCCGGCGCAAACTCTCCGGCGAAGTTCATCAGCGTGGCCCTTGGCTCTTCTGGTATGTGAGCGGCCACCACCTCACCCACGAAGATCGTATGATCTCCTGCAAGGTGAGCCGCCGTCAACCTGCATTCCAGATTCACCGCAGCGTCCTCGAGCAGTGGAACGTCTACTATCCCGGGCGCGGCCGTGGGAATGTCAAAATCCGCGAACTTGTCCACATCCGATCCAGAGCATGATCCGGTCTGCTTCACCAGTTCAGCCTGGCCCTGACCCGCCCACGCAAAGACGAACTCCTCAGTCGCCTCTATACACCTGTGCGTGTACCTCGACGGCGCAATCGCGACGCAAACGAGTCGCGGATCGCCGGAGCAGATCATGCCCCATCCGGCGGGCATCACGTTGGGATTCCCCGCTGCGTCCCGGGCCACTACCATGATCACCCACTCGGGATACTTTCGACTGATCGCCTGACCCGGCGGTACCTGTTTCATCTCCATTGCTCCCTGATCGGCAGTCATGTGCACTTCGCGCGTACGATCACTCACCTGTTCGGCTCTTGATAAACTCCAGCCATGCAGCGTAATCCTCACATGGGTTTTCGCTCATCGGCGTCTCCAGCACCAGATAACCGTCGTACTCGATCTGGTTGATCGCCCCGACGACTGCGTACCAGTCCACATCACCCTCACCGAGAGGCATGTTCCGGTGATCGAGCGTCATATCCTTGATGTGGATCTGCTCCAGCACGCGTTCCTCCGACAGGACCCGCAACTCCTCAGGCCCGTCGAGTCGGTAGCGGGCCGCGTTACCCACATCGTAGTATACCCCGACTGCCCGGGAGTCGATGGCCTCAATGATCCGCAACCAGGTCTCGGCATCCACGGTTCCCTCCAGCGCGAGGGTCACACCACGGCTCTCCGCATGCGGAGCACACTGCTTCAACCCGTCGATCGCCCGCTCGATCCGCTCCTCGTCATCCAAAACCTGATCGCCGAAGAAGGGCGTGAGTATCGTGTGGATGCCCGCCTCAGCGCACATGTCGATGAGATGCACCATGAGCACCTCGGCCTCTTTCCGCACCTGCCTGTCATCGTCGGGGAAGCCGCGCTTGTTGTAGCGCCCGGCAACACAGGACGGCATCTCAACGCCGTATCCTTCCGCCCATGCCCGAAGCTTTTCCACGCCATCACGTGACCAGATGAATTCCTCTTCGTGGTCTTCCACTCTGTTGAAAGGGATCTCAAGCCCGTCGAAACCTATCTCCGGTGCAAGGCGGAATGCCTCCTCGATATTGTCACCGAAGCGCGCAGCACCGATTCCGTACTTCACGAAAAGCCCTCCCCGACAAGTCTGTTTCTCGTGTTTGAAGTGTTCGTCATGCGACGCCGCTATCCTCCAGTCGGTTGGGGAAGAAGGTGGAGAGGAGAGAAATAGCGAAGAGATGCGCGGAAGGGAGGAAGCCCGGAGCAAGCGTCCTCAGCTTCTCCTGACTCGATGCTTCCACTGCAAGCTTTTCACGGTGCTCCTTCGCACGACCCTTACTGCAAGCGATACGCCTCTGACGAAGGTTGGTAGAAGTGACAGAGATCAACTGGTTCGCCGTTACCTCCGGGGCTCTGGGGGGGGTCGCCCTGCTGATGTACGGCATACGCATCATGGGTGAAGGCCTTGAGAATGCCGCGGGCGACGCGTTGCGTAACATTCTTGCAGCGCTAACCAGAAATGCATGGCTGGCCTGTGTGATGGGTACAGTCATGACCGCTGTTCTGCAGAGCAGTTCGGCAAGCACGGTCATGACCGTCGGCTTCGTTAACGCCCAGCTTATGACCTTTCGGCAATCCCTCGGCGTCATATATGGGGCGAACGTCGGAACCACCGTCACCGGTCAGATCATGGCGTTCCAGATAACCCAGGTGGCGCTGCCCGCGATCACCATCGGCTTTGCGATGCAACTCTTCGCGAAGCGCAGGATCCTGCGCAACCTCGGACAGGGCATACTCGGCTTCGGGCTGCTCTTCCTCGGATTGATGCTTCTCACCGACTCCGTCGATACGTTGAGAGAAAGCGAGATAGCCGTCCGGGTGCTGAGCGACTTCAGTCACAATCTCGCACTCGCGCTGGTGGCCGGCATCATCGTTACGATTCTGATCCAATCGAGTTCGGCTGCGCTGGGTGTCGTGATGGCACTGGCCGCGCACGATCTCATCACTCTGCAGGCGGCTATCGCGATGATGCTGGGCCAGAACATCGGTACATGCATCACCGCGCAATTAGCGTCGATCGGCACCCAGACCAACGCCCGGCGCACCGCCTGGGCACACACACTTCACAACCTGATCGGTGCTGTGCTGGTCCTGCTGCTGTTGAGATGGTTCATCCCCGCGATCCTGTACGTCTCACCGGGCGTCGAAGATCTCATCGTCGGCACTCCGGCATACCGCGCGGCGATGCAGCGACAGGTGGCAAACTCCCACACCATATTCAACGTCATGAACGCGCTGCTGTTTCTCATCTTCAACAATCAATTCGCCTCACTGCTCGAACGCTGGATACCCGAACGCAAGCGCAGGCTTGAAGAGGTCGTCCACATCGACCGGCGCCTCCTCGGCACGCCCGCCGCCGCAGCAGGAGCAACCTTTCAGGAGATGGCTCGCATGGCGCGGCTATGCAGGCAACTCGTCGCAAGCTCCACCGAGGCCCTGCTCGACCCTGAGAATGCCCACACCGAGGAACTCTGGGAGCGGGACGAAGTGATCGACGATCTCCAGGATTCGATAACTGAGTATCTCGTGGAGCTTGTGGATCGTGACATACCCGATTACGTTGCAACACAGGTTCCGGCGATGCTTCATGTCGTCAACGACCTCGAACGCGTCGGCGACCATTGCAAGAACCTCCTGGAGCTGACTGAAGAGAGGGCTGACGGTGACATGCCGTGGTCCGAAGCTGCCGAGAATGATGTGCGGAAGATGGCCTCGCTCGTCGATGAGATGCTCGCAAACGCTGCGCGCGGCCTGGCCGGTGAGGACGGCGCGCTGCCCGATCATATCCTCGATCTGGAGCACACCGTTGATGAACTGACCCTCGAAGCCCGGGGGGAGCACATGAAACGTTCACGCGCGGGAGAGTGCCTCATGTTGCCCGGAGTTATCTTCCTCGACACCCTGATGAACTACGAGAAGATCGGCGATCATGTGCGGAACATAGGCCGTGCCCTCGCCGGAGGATTGCTTGAGGCGGGTGCCCGGCTTCCCACCCCGAGAGCCGAAGTGGAGCCCTGAACCTGCGGATTGCGATCGTCGATTCGGCAGGCAGAGCACTCTCCATCAGAGACTTGAAGGCCCCGCGTCATCCCGCGCCGAAAATGCCTGCGGCAGACGAGCCGGGAGCATGGCAAACAATCGTTGCGCCGTCGCCGCAGCGGGAGGGCATATCTCATGAACACCAGGACAGACGAGCGCAGGCCGAACATCGTCGTATTCTTTGCCGACAATCTCGGGTATGGAGACCTCGGATGCTACGGGCACCCGGTACATCGCACTCCCAACATCGATGCGATGGCGCGCGAAGGAATGCGGTTCACCGACTTCTACGTGACATCCGGTGTGTGCACGCCCTCGCGGGCCAGTCTGCTCACCGGGTGTTATGCACAGCGCGTCGATATGCACTGCTCCGACAGGGGGCGCGCGGTGCTGCAGCCGGTTGCGCAAAAAGGCCTTAATCCCGATGAGATCACCGTTGCGCAGGTGCTTCGGGAGCAGGGCTACGCCACCGCCTGTATTGGAAAGTGGCACCTCGGCGATCAGCCGCAGTTTCTACCCACGCGCCACGGCTTCGATTACTGGTTCGGTGTCCCCTACAGTGAGGACATGTACCCCCGCACGGGACAGGACTGGCCGGAGCTTCCGCTGGTGCGCAACGAGCAGGTCGTCGAGCAGCCCGCGCATATGCCCACCATCACTGAGAGGTACACCGAGGAATCGATCCGCTTCATCGAGGCGAACAGGGACCGACCGTTCTTTCTCTATGTACCACAGGCGCTGCCGGGAAGCGTGAAGATCCCCGAGGTCGGGCAGCGCTTCGCCGGTCGCTCGGGCAACTGGGCCTACGGCGACTGCGTGGAGGAACTCGACTGGTCCACCGGCGAGGTGATCCGCGCGCTGCAGTGGCACGGTCTGGACGACAACACGCTGGTGATCTTCCTCTCGGACAACGGTACCCCGCGCAATCACGGAGGATCGAACGCTCCGCTCCGTCACTGGGGTTACAGCACCTGGGAGGGCGGGATGCGCGTGCCGTGTGTGATGCGCTGGCCCGGTACGATCCCGGCAGGCGTTGAGTGTACTGAACTGGCGACCACGATGGACTTCATGCCGACCTTCGCGCGCATGGCGGGCACAAGCGAGCCACAGGATCGCGTGATCGACGGACACCACATTATGCCGTTGATGCTTGGCGAGGAGGGTGTAGAGTCACCCTACGAGGCGTTCTTCTACTATCACATGGAGCAGCTTCACGCCGTACGCTCCGGCCGCTGGAAGCTATTCATCCCGCGCGATGACCGCAGGAACTTCCACGCCGATGATAGTGCTACCGGCGAGGGATTGCTCTTTGACCTCGAGCGCGATCCGGGTGAGACGACCAACGTGATAGATGAGCATCCGGACGTGGTACAACGCCTCACGTCGCTGGCCGAGGAGGCTCGCGATGATCTCGGCGACACTGACCGCGAAGCCACGGGGCGCAGGCAGGCGGGCTGGGTGGACAATCCGCAGCCGATGCGGATGCGGTAGGATTGCCGACGAAGGCGCTTCTCCGGTGAGGAGGTCACCGGATAATCTGCGGATCGCCGCCTGTCATGATGGCAATCGCCTCTCTCAGGGACGGCCGCAGGGTGCGCCGGTTCAGATGATGCCTCACATTGCCGTCCCGGACGTCGATGAGCGGAAACTCGATCGTTCTGTGGCGGTTCATCGTTGACCAGCAGATTGCCGAAGCATTCAGGAGGTTTTTCAGCCGGTGAGTGAACGGAACCCGATAACCCCCAATGACTTCTGTGGTTCGGACGTTGAACGGATCAACCGCGCGCTTGAGGCCGCCGCAGGGACGGGAAGGCGCGTGGTCATCCCACGGCGCAACCTGGCGGAGGGCGGTGAACGCGACCTCTGGTTGCTCGATTCTGCGATCCTGATTCCCGGAGACAGCCATCTCGAACTCGACAACTGCCATCTCAAACTCACTGACGACTGCCGTGACAACATCATTCGCAGCGCCAACTGCGGCATCGGCGTCACGGAGATCCAGCCGATTCGAAATGTCCGGATCCAGGGCGTTGGGAAGGTCCTGCTTGAGGGCGCCGCCCGTCCGCGTGCCACCGGAGACGGCGGCAAGGTTCTCGGTGAGCGCACCTTCGCCACAGACGCGGAAGTGGCGGGAGAGAGCCAGCGGGGCGACTGGCGCAACATCGGCATACTCCTCGCGCATGTCGAAGACTTCGCCATCAGCGGATTCCGGATGAAAGACTCGCACTGCTGGGCGATCTCGCTGGAACGATGCGCCCACGGTTGCCTGCGGGACCTCGACTTCGCCTCAAGTGGTATGAAGACGATCGATGGCGTGGAGCAGACCATCCTTAACCAGGACGGCATCGATCTGCGTCTCGGCTGCCATGACATCATCATCGAGAACATCACGGGATACACCGGCGACGATCTGATCGCGCTGACCGCGCTCCCGAATCCCGATCGGCCGGCCGGGCAGCTTGAGACTACGATGGTGAGTGGGGCCATCGACCGCGGTGACGGACGTGATGACATTCGGCACGTGATGATCCGAAATGTGCGCGGCTACTGTCGGGGCGGGCATCACATAGTGCGCCTGCTGAACAGTGGCGGAGCGCAGATGTACGATGTCATGATAGACGGATTGCTCGACACATCGCCGGACGGCCTGCATGACAAAGCAGCAGTGAAGATCGGCGACGATCGCTACGGCGACGGCGTGGCACCGATCGGTGATACGCGTCGGATCATAGTGAACAACGTTGTGAGTCGCGCGGAGCACACGATCATGATCGGTGGCTCTCTCTGCGACTCGATCATCAGCAACGTGATCCGCCACGGCCTGCCCGGTGAAGCAGTGACCGTAGTGACCGGATCGGAGTTCGTGCGGGATGTCGCCACAAGCAACATTCACGTCTGCGCGGACGACTGAATCTCGCGAAGCCGAAGGCGATGGAGGAGGAGAAGTCGCCGCGCATGGAGTAATACTCAGCGGAGGCCGCTCTATCAGCGGCATCTACCGATGAACAGAGACCTTCTGATAGGAGAGACGATGATGAGTGGCAATCCGGTACTGAAGCTGCAGGATTTCGGACAGAGCATCTGGCTGGACTTCCTCCGTCGAGGTCTGCTGACCTCAGGCGAGTTGCAGGCGCTTATCGACAACGACGGCGTCCGTGGCGTTACGTCGAATCCCGCGATCTTCAAAGGCGCGATCGTGGATACCGACGATTACGATGAGGCCATCGCGGAGATCGCCGGCGAGGGCCTCAGTTCGGTCGAGATGTACGAGAGAATCGCGATCGAAGACATCCAGCGGGCGACGGACTTCTTCCGCCCGATGTACGACTTCTCAGACGGCCTTCACGGATACGTGAGCCTCGAAGTCGATCCGCATCTCGCCCGCGACACGGAGGGGACGATCGAAGAGGGCAGGCGCCTGTGGGTTGACGTGGATCGACCGAATCTGCTGATCAAGGTCCCCGCGACCAGCGAAGGACTGCCTGCGATCCGGCAGCTTATCAGCGAGGGCATCAACGTGAATGTCACGCTGCTCTTCAGCATTGACCGCTACCGGGAGGTGGCGGAGGCGTACATATCTGGGCTGGAGCAGGCGGTGGCGACAGGCGAGCCGATCCACCGGGTCTGCTCGGTTGCCAGTTTCTTCCTCAGTCGCATCGATTCCATGGTGGACGCGCTGCTCGAAGAGAAGATCGCAGAGGGTGGCGAAAACACCGGGCTTGCGGAGAAGCTGTGCGGTGAGGTCGCAATCGCTTCAGCAAAGATAGCCTACCAGATTCACCGTGAGATGGTCTGCGATTCCCGCTGGCGCAGGCTTGCGGATCGTGGGGCACGGATCCAGCGGCTGCTCTGGGCCAGCACCAGCACGAAGAACCCAGAGTACAGTGACGTCAGGTACGTGGAGGCCCTGATCGGACCGCAGACCATTAACACTCTGCCGATGGCGACGCTCGAAGCCTATCGCGATCACGGCGACCCGGCCGAGCGTCTTGAGGAGGGCATCGACGAGGCGCGCGAGGTGATCGACCGCCTTCCCGAGGTCGGCATCGATCTCGACGCGGTGACCGCAAAGCTTGTCGAGGAGGGCATAGAGAAGTTCAACCAGCCCTACGATGAACTGATCGAGACACTCGAGCAGGCCGCGAGTGAGGCTGCCTCTGGCTGAGCCTCTACGATACTGAGGCTCCGTTGCATCCTCGGCCGGCCACGGCGGCGAATGCTGTGGCCGGCCTGCTAATGCACCACGCTTCCAATCGGCCGTTGGCTTACCGCTCCACCGCCTGGGCGAAATCACGTGTCTCGGCCAGCTTCCAGGTGTCCCCACCATCGCGTGAAGTGATCAGCGCCCGGTTGTGATAGAGGCCGGGGAAGTCGCTCGCATAGGCGTGATTCGTCCAGTAACTGTAAGAGAGATACATGTTGCCGAGCCTGTCCACGGTCAGCTTGTGATAGTAGATCGAGTACCCGCCCACCGGCGGGATCACGAGCGGCTGCGCGGGCTCCCACTCGCCGCCCTTCGGCTTGCGCTGGTACGATAGCCCCATGTAATACGTGAACTCAGGCAGATATTCGTCGATCCCGCTGCGATTGTCGCGGTACACGAGGTGCAGGGTGTCCTCCTGATCGACCACGAGGCCGATGTACGTCTGCCGCGCGCGCCCGGTCTCATCGGTGTCCGCGTCCACCCAGCCGGCATCATGCACCTTCACAGGCTCCGTGAAGCCGCCGCTGATGTCGTTGGGCCGCAGCGAGCGCGCGTAGAAGAAGTTGTCACCATGCGAACCGGTCACCACGTGGATGAAGCCCTCGCTGTCGAGCACCAGGGCGGGCGCGCTGTGCACATTGTTAACCGGTGGCGCGTATGCGACAAACACCTTCTCGGAAAGCTCCCCTGAGGCGTGATCGTAAGTTGCGACATAGGTCGGCACCCCCGGGTCATCGGGGTCGGTCACCTCGCCCCAGACGATGTGCGTGCGACCGTCGCGGGTGGCGAGTTGGGGCGGCGCGCCGGAGTGAAGCGCGGTTCCGAAGCAGTTGTCGCTGACGGGGATCGGCTCCGGCACCACCAGCCGCCCGCCCTCGACGCGCGGGAGGTAGAGCAGCAGGTCGTGGTAGGCGCAGAAGCGCGCCGGGTGATCGGCGGTGCGCCGGTACGCCAGCACCGGTGGGAAGCCCGGATCGTTGTGCCCCTTGAAGGCCTCAAGGTCCGCGAGGCGGCCCTCGACCAGTTCGACCTGCCACGTCTGCCCGCGGTCGGGCGTGTAAAGTACCGCGGCGTCGAAGTCGAGGCCGGTGCCGGTCAGGCGCATCGTGGTCCACGCGCCGCCCTCGTGATCGAACGCCCAGCGGCAGCCCTGAAAGCCCGAGCCTGAAGACGGTCGCTGATAGCCCGGGAAGTACTCCCGGATCGCCTCGGTCCACGGTCTCAGCAGCCACTCTTCGCCCTCGAGAATCTGCGCCCCCGCGCTCCAGTGACGGTGCTCGGTCCGATGGCGCATCCACGGCACGTTGTCGCGGTCGAAGTGCACCTCGTTAGGCTCGTAGCTCGGCGCGAAGCCGAACTGCCAGTCCTCATGCGCGTAGCGGCGCAGCACGATCGGCATCTCCAGCGGCTCCGGCAGCGGTGATGGCCCCACCCGCGCCTGCAAGAGCGCCCGCGCCGCCGCCAGCGGATTCTCCGTCGCGGTCACCTCGAGGTAGCCGTCGAAGACCGCGCCCTGCGCCGCGTCCTCGTCGGCGATCGCGCGCACCGGCACGATCATGCGATCGCGGGCGTAGTCAACCGCCTGCACCGGCGGCTCCGCAAGCTCGAAGCGCACCCCGGTCTGTTCTGGTTGCGTGAACTCCACGTCGAACTCGGTCAGATCCTCCGGTGGATAGAGCACGATGCGGTAGTCCGCGCTATCTCCGGGTTCGAGGTAGCGTGCGGTCCTGCGCGGCGCGAGCAGAAGCTGGATCTCATCCGGATCGAAGTATGAGGTCGGATCAACCGTCCAGTACTCCACGCCCGGCACGTTCAGGCGGACGTTCATCTTCCCGATGCGCCAGTGCCAGAGGCCGTCGCGATCGCCGACATCCTCGCCCACGGTGAACTCGACATCCTGCACCGGCTCCTCGAGATCGAACTCGTTGATGAGGGCGCCCGCGGCATCTTGCAGGCTTATGACCTGAATTCCGGGGCGATGAAGCGCCGCCGCGGCGACGGTGAACTCCCCCTCCGGCGGATCGAAGTACACCTCTGCGGCGGTGTTGGGGTCATTGAACATGAAGCGCGAGTCAACCACGTAGAGATCGCAGTTGGCGGACATGCCGAACATGTAATCGCCGCCGCTGAACATCACGCGATACAGGCCGCGGCGCTGCACGTCGATGGTGACGGTCTCCTCGATCGGCTCCGGCGTGTGCGGGCCGCGCCCGGTCTCCCCATCACACGGCAGCACGATTGAGACGACCTCCTCGCCGACGGGATCGACCACGGAGATCGGCATGTGATCGGGGCCGTCGTAGATGTTGAGGTCGCGCTTGCTGAAGGTCATCGTCAGCGGCCCCGGTTCGGGCAGCATGAGGATCGTCCCGGAGCCGCGGATGACCACCGGAATGTCCATTGCCGCCGCGGACGGCGCGCAGACGGCGATTGCCAGTAGCAGGACGTAGCGTAGTCTATTGGAAGCAAGCACGAACTCACACTCCTCTGAGTAAGTATCAGCAACTTATCTGCTCCGACCGTCGATTCGACTGCGGTGTTCGCTTGGATCAGTGCAGATCTTGTCGGAGAACGGGGTAAAGCCTGTGGCCCCCAGCACATACTATGTAGCCAATGAGACGTTCCGGAAGCTCCCTGAGCATCGCGATCCCACTCCCGAGATTTTACCGGCCGCCGATACCTTCGTCGGCCGATGGGGTCCGATCTCATCAACTCTGCGCAGCCAGTGCCCCGCCGCTACTGTCACTGCCTGCGTTCATGTCATCCATTCCTTGACCTCTTCGGCGAGTCTGTCGCAGACCTCGTCGAAATGGGCGCGGGCTGCTTCCGGGGTGACTACCTTCGCAAGGTCCGGGGACCATGAGTAGTGCTCGCGTGCCATAAACTCACGCACACTCGCCTGTGCCTCCTCGCTGAGGCCGAGTCCGTAAAGCTCCGGATCACACTCCTCGTATTTCGGCAGCAGCGAGTCATCGGGATCGTAGCGGTCAAGGTGTACCGCGTCAGGCTCTGCGGCCATTAGTTGTGCCGCCTCATCCGGGCCGGCATGACCGCCGCCGAGTTCATGCTCGAACGGGCCATCGAGACCGTGGCGAACCAATATCTTCGCCGAGCCGACGTCTGCGTAGAGCGTCGCTGCACCCTGCCAGGATTCCACCTGCATCTGTCCGGCGTGGGCGAGGTGCACAAGTATGTGCTCGAAGCCACACTTCTCAAGCTCTCGGTATAACTCGAGTGCCACCTCTCGCACCAGCGCCGGGGTGAAGCTGATGGTGCCCCGCCAGTTGCAGAAGCCCGGCGCGCCCACCCAGGTCGCGGGGAGTACCACACCCCCTCCGAGACGCTCGGCGATGGCCGTGCAGATCGCGTCTCCGCGGATGAAGTCCGAGCCGGTGGCCATGTGTGGCCCGTGCCACTCCAGCGATCCGGCAGGCACGATCGCGAGCGGCATGCGCTCGATCGCTGCGTCAAGTTCATCAGGCGTCATCATCTTCCAGCGAACCTCTATGTCTGCCATAAGAGCCCCTCCTTACAGTGTATGCGTCAATCCAGCGGCAATTCCAGCAACCTCTGTGCGTTGCGATAGAGTATGTTACGCCGATCTTCGTCCGTCATATACGCCGAGAGGATGCAGCCGATACCGTAGTGCGGATCGAACCACGGATGATCGGTGCCGAAGAGTATCTTCCGGCTTCCTGCGTGCTCGACCATGATCTCCAGCGCCCCACGAACCGAGTACGCTGCGGTCAACTCAAGATAGACGTGCTCGTGATCGCGCGCCACCCGGGCCGACTCCTCCCAGTCACCGTACCCCGCATGGCCCATCAGCAGCCCAATGTCGGGATACTTCTCCACGACCGTCCTTACTTCGCGGTAGCTGCTCATACCTTCTCCCTGCCAGGTGTGCGTCAGGACAGGCAGCCCTCGCGCGTGCGCATACTCCCACACGGGCACGTAGGCGTCATCGGTCAGCGGCGTCTCATGCCCGTTTGGATGAAGCTTGAAACCGAGAAAGCCTTCCTGTGTCTCGAACCCGTCAAGCTCACACTCCATGCGCTCGGGATAGTTGGGATTGAGCACCCACCAGCCACGGAAGTGATCCGGGTACCGTGCGACCGCCGCCGCGATCTCCGCGTTCCCCCGCTGAGTGTCGGTCAGCGCCTGGTGACCGGCCATGACCAGCCATCTGACGCCACACCGTCTCATGGTGTCGATGACCTGCTCCGGTGCGGAACGCGGAAAGTGTATCGCCTGGTATGGGCCGAAGTGGCCGTGGGTGTCTATCACGGGGCAGTCATCCACCCGGCCGTGGGCCGCGAACTCTCGTGCGAGTCTGCCTTCAGCAATCACAGTCGCACCTCCTCAAGCATGCCGCGTAGGTTGCCGCCCGCGATCAGTGCCCGGTCATCGTCCGAGATGTTCGCCTGCAGCAGGGTGAGTAGCGGGCCGCCCATCGGGGTCTCCGGGAAGTTGGTGCCGAAGAGCAGGCGAGTGGGGCCGCAGGTATTGCAGATCTCCTCGATTCCCCCGTCGAGTTCATAACGCGATGTGTCCACCGCGAAGTTTGGGAAACGCTCCATCAGCGGGCGGAAGAGCCGATCCTCCCCCCAGCTTCCGTGGGCCACGATAATCAACCGCAGTCCGGGGAAGTCCAGCAGCACGCGCTCTGCAAGCTCGTAGGTATCGAACTTGCCGGGCATCTCGTTCCTGCGCAGGAATAGCGGAACGCCGCGGCAGACCATTTCCTCGAACAAGCCGCCCATCGTGGTCGCGCTGAGAAGGTAGCGGTGCTTCTCCGGATAGGCCCACAGTGAGCGAACATTTTCCCGCCTCATGGCGGCGATGAACTCGTCCAGATCACCGAGTTCATCGGTTTGCGGAGGCAGGATCCCCCACGATGGTTCGAGGGCCTCGTATTTCGCGCAGTCATCGGAGGTCAGACGATTGCCTGTCACGGGACTCTGCTCGAAGATTGCGGCGTTGCGTACCAACGCGGTGTCAATACCCGCGCGTGCCATCTCCTCGACCAGAACCTCCGCGGTCTCTGCACCCGCGAGCGGAGGTCTCCTGGGCACGCCATACCAGCAGTTGCAGTCGAACAGCTCCATCACGCAACATCCTCCTTCGCTGAATGTGAGCGAGATCGTGGTGTTGCTTCGCCGAAGAGCCCGGATTTCCCTGCGGCCTTTAGAAGACCCAAATCCCATTAGACTGCTGAAGAAGTACCTGGTCCTTGGAGGAGAACGCATCTGCCGGGCCGAAGAACACAAACTACAGCGTCCGTATCATGTAGGGCGGCCGTATTCGTGGTTATCCCAACCAGGCATGGTGTCCCACCAGACGCGGTAGGATCCGCAACTTCAGGGAGTGACCGATAACATGCACAGGATCGCTGCGCAGACGATTACAGTGCTCTTGATAGTGCTGCTGGGAATGACGCCGGGCCTGTCCGACCGGCATTCTTCATCCTGTGAGAGGTCGGGCGAAGAGGCGGTCCCGCAAGCAGGCAGTGGCGATGATGCGGTGGCGGTGACGGAATCAACGGAACACGATGAAGCTGAGAGGGACCGAGATGAGATGGAACGGGAGTGTGCGAACGGGGCGCTGATCGAGTTCACGCTTCCGATGGAGGACGATGAGGTCGTGCAGGGCGTCGAGACCACGCTCCATTGGCAGTACGAAGGCCCCATCGAAAAGGTGAGACTCTATTTCTACTACGATCGCACACCCCTCGGCGGTGAATCGCGAGATAGCTACGGCCGCATTATCTACGGGCAGATGCTTCCCAATGAGGGACAGTTGCGGTGGGAGATACCATGGATGGACACCGACGCATTTCGACTTCGGATAGCAGGCTATGATGCGAACGAGGAGATGCTGGCGGAAGATGAGATCAGGGTCCATTTTCGTCCGACCGAACTGAAGGAATTACCCGCGAATGCTATCGCCGTCATCCGAGAGCGTCAGCGACTCTACTACTACGAGGACCATCGTATCCAACTGATGTACATCGTCTCCACAGGCGCCCCTCGCTCCCCTACACCACGCATGGCACCGGGAACTCATGGCCCTCCAGGCGAGATGGGACGGGTCTTCGGCAAACAGCGCCGGGCTTACAGCAGAGCTTTCGGGGTCGAGATGCCCTACTGGCTGCAGATCACCTCATCGGGAAGCCACGGTATTCACGCGACCATGCCGCAGGACTATAGGGATCTCGGACGCCCGGCTTCTGCAGGTTGTGTTCGCCTGCACCTCCAGGATGCTCGAACACTTTTCGAAATGGTTGAGGTTGGGACACCGGTCTATGTGTTCTGAGTGAGTGCCTCCTTCTCACTTGTGGCCCACCTGTGAAACTGGCCGCTCAGCCTCTCCCTCGAAGCAGGCGAGCACTTCGCCGATGGGTGCGAAGCTGAACTCAGAGCAGAGATGCAGCAGGCGAGGGCGTGTCTTGGCCAGATTGACCGTATGCTGGAACCGATGGAGGAGGCCACGGGGTTGTAACGGAGGGTTCGGATCCAACTCCCAGGGGTGAAGATAGATCATCACGGGACGGCCCGCCGCATTCATCCGATGAATAGCCCAGTGTGTGATTGGGAACGGGTAGAGCCGTAGATAACCGCCGCCTCCGAACGGGAAACGCAGTCCTGCGATATCAATGGTGGCGCCGGGAAACTCCCAGAGTCCGTTCTCGCGCCGATGCGGCTTCCTTTCCATTTCCGGTGGGCCATAATGCCGCATTGCGACCGGAAATATGCTTGTATCGTAGTGAAAGCCAAGCTCAGCGAGGATGTCGAGTGCCCAGAGACAGTCACCATTGATCGAGAAAGAAGGTGCCCGATAGCCTCTCGGCATCTCACCCGTAATCTCTCCGATGAGATCCACCGAACATTTCACGTCGTCGCGAAACTCGCGCGGTTTCTGGGTGAAGACCATTCGGTGCGCGTAGCCATGGCTGCCGATCTCATGACCGCGGTCGCAAATCTCTCGGATGAGGAATGGATCGCGGCGACAGACCCAGCCGAGAACGAAGAAAGTTGCGCGGACATTGTGGTATTCGAGTATCTTCAGGGTCTCGAGGGTATGTGGGACCACACGGCTCTCGAAATCCTGCCATTCCTCGCAGTTGAGATTATCGCCAGGATAGGAGTAACAGAAGTACTCCTCCACGTCGAAGGTCAGGGCGTTCACCATCGCACAGGCTTCCCCCAGGCAACGCGGCCTCACTGACTTGCTCTCGTGTTCGCTTCGACGGCAACATGCTAACTGTTTGACCCATTTAGCGCAAGCACAGAGTGATATATTTACATATGACACCTCCAGAGTGACAAACCAGGTGCGACTCCGAAACAGAGCCTTGCCCACTACCCCCTCTGCTACCGCGAGTATATTGATTCACGAGCAGTCAAGTCGAGAAAAGGGTCTGGTCAGAGGGAATAGCGTTCCAGGTAAGGAATACTACGGTCGCAAAGAATGGATTACGCATTTCGGGAGAGAGACATGGACTACGAGCGGATTCTGGTTTTCGGAGCGCATCCGGATGACGAACTGACGATGGCCCCGACCATGGCCATGCTGGCAGAGCATGGCGTTGAGGTGCATATCTGCATCTCGACCAACGGATCCGAGGGATATCCAAGGCCCGAGTGGAAGGACGAGATCGTACAGATGCGCGCTGCGGAGATGGCTGAGGCAGACGAGATAATCGGTACCACCCAGCGCATCTGCATCGGCGCCGATGACATGGGCCTGACCAATGACAGGGAGACCTTCAAGCGGTTCATCGAGGTGGTGCGCCGCGTCCGCCCGCGGGTGGTGTTCACCCATGGGCCACATGATATGCACCGTGATCACCTCAACACTCACATCATCTCCCGGGAGGCCGTCTGGCAGGCGGGGAATCCAGTATCAGCCGAGCTCGGCGCTCCCTGGACGGTTAGCTACCTGTACTATTACAAGGGGGTGCAGGATCGCCGGCCTGACGTATTGCTCGACGTGCGTGACTGGGCGCATGTAAGGCCTCTCACCCAGGCGACACAGCGCACACAGCTTACTCTCTGGAACACCACGCTTGAGGAACTCGAGACGCAGGCCGAGCAACTGCGCGACTCAGACGAACCATTCGAGAATAGCTTCTGGTTTTCCGAGCGCATGAGTCTGGACTACCTCCCGGGGTTGAATGGCTGACAACACAGCACGCATCATGGCTCACCGGCGGAGGCATCAAGAGAGTATTGCCGAACATCCCGGAAGCATAATATGAGTTAATCGCTTGACGGACCGGGGTTCCCTCGCATAGGATGTCCCGGTGGAAGACGCAAAACTCGACGAAGCGAGTGAGGATAATATCATGGCAAAGCCGATTGACGTGGGAGCAGAGGACTTCGAAGCGGAAGTTCTCGAGGTGGAGGATCGTCCGGTTTTCGTGGATTTCTGGTCGGAGAGTTGCGGGCATTGTCTGACACTCAATCCGCAGTTCGAGCAGGCTGCTGATGAGAACGGCGGAGTGAAATTCGCGAAGGTTTCTCTGCAGGGAGGCAGGGACCTGTTTAAGGCGCATGGAGTACGCTCCACACCCACCCTGGTCCTCTTTTCCGGTGGTGAGGAGATAGCCCGTACCGTCGGCGCAATGCGGGCTGCGGACATCGGCGCATGGCTGGAAGAGAACCTCGCCGCTGAGGATGCCTGATAGGTCGAGTTGTCGGGCGGCGTTCAATAGTAGAGCAATTCACTGCCCGCAAATACACGAGCCTTCCGTGGGAGATAGCAATGACGCAGGGCGATCTTACCTGTGACGTGATAGTAATCGGCGGAGGCCCGGCCGGGTACACCGCCGCAGTCTACGCAGCGCGAGCGAACCTTGACACCGTCGTCTCCACTCCGGCAACGCTTTCGGGGATGATGGCGCTCGCCCCCACCGTCGCGAACTTCCCGGCTCAGGTGGAGTCGGTTCCAGGCCGCGACCTGCTCGAGCGCATACACGTGCAGGCGGTGAACGCCGGCGTCGAGGTGGTGCTCGAGAGTGTTGCCGGCGTGAACTTCAGTGCCGAGCGCGGTCTGCAGGTCTTTGGAGGAGCACAGTTGCATGTGACGCGGGCTGTCATCGTGGCGACCGGCGCGATGAGCGCGTCGGAGAAGACGCCGGGCGAGGAAGAGTTGTTGGGGCGCGGCGTGGCCTACTGTGTCGCATGCGACGGCCCCTTGTTCGCCGATGAACGCGTGATCGTGGTCGGCGTCGATCAGCACGCCGCTGAAGAAGCTCTGGCCCTGAGCGAGATCGCTTCGTCAGTCGTTCTCGCGACGCCGGTGCCGAAGCTCAAAGTGGAGGAGCGAGTGGTAAACGCGCTCGAAGCGGCGGACAACGTGCGTATAGAGACGCGGCTGCAGCTCCAGGAGATAGTCGGCGATGACATGGTCGAGGGTGCCAGGTTCAAGGGTCGCGAGGGAGATGAGACCGTTATCGAGGCCTCGGGAGTGTTCATGTACCTGCGCGGAAACTCTCCGGCGACCGATTTCCTCATGGGGTCGGTTGATCTCGATGAAGAGGGCTACATTCTCACTGACGAGCAGATGCACACCAGCGTCCCGGGCGTATTCGCCGCCGGTGACGTTCGTAGCAAGCAGGTGCGGCAGATGTGCGTGGCGGCGGGGGAGGGCGCAGTGGCGGCGCTAAGTGCGGAGCGCTTCGTGCGCGGCGGTGATTGGATGCGCACTGACCGCGGCACGTAATGCGCTCAGAGTTTCGCTGCCACGGATATCACGCATCCCATACAATGCCCACGGCTACGTCGCGGATGCTGTCTATAGTGTCGATCCAAATGCCGGCGGAGGAACACCGACAGAATCGCCCGAAAAAACGGCTTCTTCATTCTTGACCTGTCCCATTGATTGTGCTATGGTTCGAGGGACGTAGCCGTAGATCAGTCGACCTCACAACGACAGTTAAAGACAACGCGCGGGCGCAGGGGTGCCATTTTGGGGCGAATGTGCCGAGGGAAAAAGCGCCTCGCGCGTAGAAGAAACCGCGTTTGTGCGTTCAGCCAGAGTAGCTGATACGTGTTCGGGAGGGTCCGAAAATGGAGAGGCTTGGGTCGCTGTTCTGGAGTGGGGTCGCACTTGCGGCTCTGCTCGGTATGCTCGGTAGCATCGCAGCCCCCGTCGTCCTCGCCAGCCCTGTGGTTAGCATCCGGGAGCCGAGCCACGGGCAGGTGGTTGAGGGACAGATAGTCATAGATGTTGCCTATCGCACTGATTCCGAAGAGCCTGTTACGCGGATTGATCTGCTGATCGATGGCGATCTGGTACGCCAGTATTCGCTCTCCACCCCCCGACTGCAGGGCACGCAGTCATTCCAGTGGGATTTCAGCAGCAAGCCGGGCGGTACCTACAGCATTAGTGCACGCGCGGTGGACGCGGCGGGCGCAGTCGGTTCCGCGACCATCTCGGTAAGCGTGCAGACGGCAAGGACGAGGACGCCCGATCGCCGTGACGGAATACCTCCGGTGATCAACATATACTACCCCGCTCACGGCTCAGTGGTTTCCGGAGAAGTTGAGATCAAGGCCGAGGCCAGCGACGATTCGGGTGTCAAATACGTTTTCTTCTACATCAACGGTCGTGTACATAAGATAATTATGAACGCCCCGCCGTGGGTGGATCGCTGGGATACCACGAGGGTTCCCGACGGGAAATACGTGCTCCAGGCGAAGGCGATGGACGAGGCTGAGAATGTGGGGAGGTCCGCCGAGGTCACGGTTGTCGTCCAGAATCACGACATGACGCTGGCGGCGCCGGAGTCAATTGAGGAACAGGTGGGAACGACCGAACCCCGGGCGCCCGCGATCGGCACCCGTCCTCCAGCGCAAACGACTCCGGTGGAGACCACGCCACAGGTTACGGAACGCGAGTTCAGCGTCGAGCATGAACAACCCACTCTGATAGCGGCTCGCACCGAGACTGAGGCCCGTAGGGCCGAGGTGGGATATGTATCGGCCATCCGCGAAGAAGGGGCGCACGCACGGACCTCGACACCGCGGCGGATCGCGACACTCCCGCGGCCCGAGCGTCCGGAACTGACCCCCGCGGGGAGCCTCACGGTTGATGCAGACGCTATTCGCGTGTCGGAGATGGCGGCCGATGGCGACGCAATTCACGAATTCGAGATCGCGGCCATTGAACACTCGCCGCGGATCACCATGCCCCGGCATCTGCCGGAGGCAACCAGCCGGGATATCACGCCGAGCACGGGAGATGCAGTCGCATTCCACGCCGACCGCGTGGTCCTCGAGCCCGCGATGCAACTCACGGCGGAGCCGGATGTATCGCCGGGACGCACAACGACGCCCATTCACAACCTGGTGCCGTCGGAGACGCTCGTGACCGATCAGGCGAGAATGAGCGCGCTGGTGCTGGATCATGAGCCGAAGTCGGAGGCAGGCACAATTGCGGCACGTTTCGAGGCGAGGACGACGTTGCCGGCGCGCATCACCAGCGAGGAGGAACAGCTTGCGGTGGCGTTGCCGAGGGCGATGGATCGCAGT
Source organism: candidate division WS1 bacterium (assembly GCA_003566775.1). Classification (GTDB taxonomy): domain Bacteria; phylum Armatimonadota; class Zipacnadia; order Zipacnadales; family UBA5352; genus UBA5352. Next base: position 876 of record PXBW01000249.1, on the reverse strand, counting down.
ACCAAGCCGCTGACGGTGGCACCGGAGTTTGCCGAGCCGCCAGTACGCACCACGCCACCGAGTTATGCACCCGTTCTGGGAAGGCCTTCAGCCGCCGAGGTCGAGGAAGCAGCAACGCGGATTGCGGTATTGCCGGAGCGAGCGTCAAAGGCTGCTATCCCGGTGGACGGGCGTTTGACGCGACCGGGAGAGCCGCAGATCGCACCGGTGGCATCTTCGACGTTCCAGGACATAGAGATCGTCTTCAACAACGAGACGCTGGAACTGCTCGCAGCACCGGAGTTGAGGGAGGGCATCTCGCTCGCTCCGCTCCGCGAGATATTCGAGTCGAGCGACGGCGTGCTCTACTGGTACCCGATCGAGAAGCGGGTTCGGGCGACACGTCCCGGCACCGACATGGAACTGACAATCGGCGATCCCGAGGTCACCGTCAATGATACAGCGCATGTGTTGCAGGTCGCACCGTACATCAAGCAGGGTCGGACGATGGTGCCGCTGCAGTTCCTCGCGGATACTCTCGATGTCACGGTGACGTTCAATCCTGAGACGGGCCAGATACGTATCACAAGCAACGAGTTCTGAGCAGGGGCAGGCCGCGCCGCGCGGTCGCCTGACGCATACTCCAGCCCCAGGGCAGTGCGCATGGGGCTGGTTTCGTACGGAGCGTGGTAGTCAGTGCGGATCGCACCCTGCCAATACAATAGACAGAAAGGCATGCACTTATGAGAGCCAACCGAATGCTTAGAGTAAATGACGCAGGCCATCTCACCGTGGGAGGCTGTGACGTCGTTACCCTTGCACACAAGTATGGTACCCCGCTCTACATTTACGACGAGGACGAGATTCGATCACGCTGCCGGAAGTACATCAACGAGT
>PXBW01000180.1 GCA_003566775.1 candidate division WS1 bacterium | reverse complement strand
CGGTCACGAATGCCCCGATCTGTTCGAACTGCCGGTCGACGGCGACCCGGAGAACACACGCTGGGTGGTCTGGGAGGCGGCGGGGCGGTACCTGATCGGCGATTTCGACGGCCAGGTGTTCGAGCCCGAGGGCGAAGTGCGGGACAGCTGTTTCGGGGCCAGCGACTATGCGGCCCAGACGTTCAGCGACGTGCCGGACGAGGACGGACGCCGCATTCAAATCGCCTGGATGCGGCGGGGCCAGTATCCGGGCATGCCTTTCAACCAGCAGATGACCGTGCCCCGCGTGCTGACCCTGCGAACCACGTCGGACGGCATCCGCTTATTCATGGAGCCGGTGGACGAGTTGCAGGTTCTCCGCGGCCGCGAGCACTGCTGGGATGACCTCGTCCTGAGCGACACGCCGGAGCATCTGGAAGGCCTGGCGGGCGAGTTGTTCGACATCGAGTTGGTCCTGGAACTGGGCGAAGCGGAAACGGTGGGCCTGGACATCCGCGGGCAGCGGATCGAATACTCGGCCGCCGCGCAGGAACTGACCGCCCTGGGCAGCCGAGCACCATTGCCAGCCGAAGACGGGCGGATCACGCTGCGGATCCTGGTCGATCGGACGTCGGTCGAGGTATTTGCCAACCACGGCCGCGTGCAGTTAGCCAACTGTTTTGTGCCCGCAGAGGACTCAAACGATCTGACCCTCCGCGCCACCGGCGGTCCGGCCACCGCCCTATCGCTGGCCGTCTGGGAATTACGCTCGATTTGGAAGGACAAGGCGCAGGAACCTCTTCCCCATCACTAACACCACCCTTCGTGAAGAGAGAAAACACTCGTCCAGGTTTTCGCCAGCAACGCCAGGACTTGGCGGCATTTCGGTAGTTCAGGATTTATCGCCAGTTTGCAAAACGGCGATTGCACGGTTCGCATCTGGCGGAAAATCCACCAACCAAGCGATACATCCCCTGATATTCCCATTATCAGGGGATGTTGACGGGTTGATTCAATCCATGGCTGAAATCGGGAATCCGGTTGCCTTCCTCACCGGAGACGTCCAAGCTACCGGTGCCACTCGGGCGCGAGGAAGCCGGTGGCCTCCTGGAAGGTCGGGCGGCGGCGGAAGTCGGCCGGGTTGTAGGCGGGGTTTCCCGGATCAGGATCCACCCATTGCGGATGCTGCCGGCCGAAGTAGCTGCCGTAAAACTGGTAGTTGCTGTCCACCCAGCGGCTCAGGACCATCCGTTGCAGCGGGGTCAGGATTCGCGAATGGTCGTTTTCGGCATTCTTCGAATGGTCGGGATCGGTCAGCATGGCCATGAGTTTGCTGGCATGGCTCCCCAGTTGCTTGGGCGACAGATACGCGCCGTTGTAATTGCCCTGGTCGCCGCGGCCGAACGAAGTGAACTCGGAAATAATCGGGCCGGCCAGTTCTTTGCTGGCGAGTTCCTCGTACGACGTGTTGTAGAACTGCGTGATTTCTCCAGTGAGCCTCAGGTCGCCGGCAGGGTCCTTCGCGCCGTGACACTCGACGCAGTGGGCGTCGAGGATCGGTTGGATATCGGTCGGATAGTGGATCACTTGCCCGGCCAACCCGTCGCCGCCGTGGGCGTCCAGGTCGCACGGCTGCGGTTGGGGCACGCTCGGCGGGCGCCGCAGCGCCGCCGGCAGCGAGGTGATGCCCACCGAAGCCGTGCGGTTCGACTGCCCGTGACAGCCCGTGCAGGAACGCTCCTCGCCCGGCATGTAGTTCACGTAGGTCCGCTCGCGTTGGAGTTCCTGGAAGTCGGCATCGAGGGCCTGGAAGAAGATGCTCCGGTTGGCGGGCACCAGGAAATGGGCGGATCCGTCCTCCTCGACCGGCACCACGCCCCACTGCACCCGCGGCCACAGGGCGGCCTTCCAACTGGAACTGCTCAGCGACGGGTTCCACCGCCGGCCGGTCGACCAGTAGCGAGGCAGCGCCTCGTTGATCCGCAGCCATTTCACTTCACCCGGGGCGATCCCTTCCATACCCTCGTGAACGTTGGTCAGAATGCACCGGGCCTGATTGGTGACCGCCAATTCCCCGTCGTGCGGCGCCTTCGCGTGCGGCGGCGGAACAGGCCGGGCCACCACCGGCGTCGGGTGCCAGCACGAAAGGTCCGGGTCGGCATGGACGAAACGCCGGGCTCCGTCGGTGTCGATCAGGTACAGCGCGTAGGCGCTGGGCGCCTCCTTGTAATGATCCGATGGGTCCTCCTTATAGGAAACCAGGAATTCGCGCTGATTGATCGGATAAGGATGGGTGAACAGATGCCCCCGGCGCCCCTCCCGGTCGTGGACATACTTGCCATCCTCGGTCAGGAAGTGCCAACCCGGTTCCGTGCGGCGCTCGACAAACACCTCCGGCGTGATATTGACCACCGGGTAACGGTTGTCGCCTTGAACGTAATCGGGCTGGTCCGGGTCGGGCCCGCGCACGCGGAGGTCCATCCCGAAGTCGATCAGCATGATCGAACCGAGGCAGCCGCCTTGCGGGAAGTGGGCCGTGCCCACGGCTACCAGGCGATGGCTGCTGCCCGGGATGGGCTGCGGATACATGTACACGGTCGTCGTGTCGTCGGCCAGGCCGTACAGTTCCTGCGTGCGGGTGCCGTCCGGGTTCATCGCCCAGATGGTCTTGGCCACGCGGGCGCCCTTGTCGACGTATTCCCACCGGTGATACATGACCCGGCCGTCGTCGAGCACCACGGGGCAAAACTCGCTGACCGGGCTCCACGAAAGCTGCTCGACCCCGGTCCCGTCGGCGTTCATGCGGTGCAGTGTGGGCGCCACCAGGTGCGACGACCCGCCGCAAAGCACGGTGTGCTCGCTGCGCGTCGAGGAGAACACGATCCTGCCGTCGGGCAGGTAGGCGGGGTGGATGTCGTCGGTGTGCCATCCCCGGCGCCACCGCGCGGCCTTCTCCTCTTCATCGGCCGGCGGGAACGATACCTGGCGCAAGCCCGTGCCGTCGAGGCGTACCTCCCAAACGCGGAACCCCGCCCCGGGATGCTCGCGGAAATCGAACAACACCTTTTCGGCGTCGAACGACAGGCAGATCTTGCCGATGAAGCCCTTGCCGCCGGGCAGATCGGCCGCCGTGACGACGGGCCGCTCGGCGCCCGTGCGAACGTCGAAAACGTAGATGCCGTTGCGAGGGTCGAACCGGTCCGGACTGGTGCCGTTGTCGATGTCGGTGTAGTAGTGATCCGACGAATACGGCCGGCGCTTGACGAAGACGATCTCCTCGAAAGTCAGCGAGTCCGGTCCGATCGGCGTCCGGGCGACGGCGGCAAGTTCCCGCCGGGCCGCCGCGGCCCGGGCGTACAGGTCGGCCCAGCCAGGATCGTCAAGTGGCGCCTCGGCGGCGATCAGCGCGTCCAACTCCGCGTGAAACTCCCGCTGCGCCGCCCCCAGCCGCCGCAGCAGCGGTTCAAAGGCCCGCCGGGCAAGGGCCGCCTGCCCGGCCCGGCTCTGCTCGGCGTCGATGCGAATGGAACGCGTCGACCATTGGCTCGTACTGCTTTGCGTGACCGGCTTGCCGAGCGCCAGGTTCGTTTTCCCGTCCGGCGCGAACACCTGCACCTCGTCCAGATGCATCCACATACGGCCCGGCACCTGGAGCCGCACGAACCGCCCCCGCGGCTCCGCCAGCGGCACGACGAACGGCTCCCCCTCGCCGACTCCGACCGGCGGCGTCTCGTCGTGCTCGTACGTTTCGCGCCACTGGGCGCCGTCGTCGGAAAGCAGCAGTTTGAAGCCAGCCATCCGTTCGGGCCTGTGCGGATTGTACACCGCCACACGGCCCAGGCTGTAGCTTTCGCCCAGATCGACCTGCCAGAAGGGGTTCTCATCCTGACCGGTGTGGAAGCTGAACCGGCCGCGGACATTGCCGTCGACCGCCCCCGCGGCGTCTTCCTCGGGCAGGATGCCCCGTTGCGCCCGGGCCCGGGCCAGTTCGGCCTGCCAGACGGCCGTATCGGCTCGGGCCAAAGCGGCGGTCGAAACGGCCGCAATTAACAAGAGGTGGGGAACAATTCTCATCGGTTCACTCCGGTTTCAAAGTCTGTCCAACAACAGCGTTCCTCGCCGTAGTATACCTCCCCGCGGAAAGGAACACCACCCGCGGCCCGGATTCCCGCCGCCACCAAGATTCCTGACCATCCCCCCCGTTGTGCCTGGCTCTACGTGCCAGGCAGCGTCCGCCGAAAGATTTCGGGGTATCCACGGAACGCTGCTTCCAGAAATTGTCGGGAAATTCGCAAAAACCCCTTCGCTGGCTAGTTGACATCCGGGTTTCAGTCTGCTTAGGATGGCTTTACGTGGGCTGGGTTGCCGGTGTCAAAGACCGAATCAGCTCTTCCGCGCGCGCCCGGCCCGATATGGACGATCCGCTGCAATTCTTCCAGGCTGGCCGTGTTATCCTGAGCGATCCATCACCGGCCTTGCTACCGGCTCCCGTGGTGGCCGGCAGCCGTTATCCGGCGGCCGCCGGCACGGCGGTGGTCGAGAAGTGCAGTTTAGGAGCAATCGCATGAACAAGACAAGTTACAAGAGGGTTGTTGGGACGTTCGCCGCCGTTGTGCGTTTACTGACCTTGCCCGCCGCGCTCGCTGGCGCGACGCCGACGTCTCGCCGCGGAACGCGGGCCATCACTACGACCACAATGCCGAGACGTATCTGGAGGTCGGCGACGCGCAGGGCCGGGGCCATGGCGCAAATGCTGCGCGGAACGAACAACGCAACTGGCAGGATCTTGGCTGCACCGGCGCCCGGCCGCGGTTGACGAACGTCCCGCGGGTACCCGTGGTAGCGGCTGACCGCTGCAACAACCGGTGCCTCCACCTTCGAACTTTTGGAAACATTTCGTATTCTGCCGGAGGCGTGGTATGAACCATGGTGTGAACCCGTGCGTCCAACGATTCCCAAGCTGCCTTATCGGCCTGGCGGCGCTCGCCATGCTGCTGCTGGTGCCGGGCGTCGAGCGGGCCTCGGCCGAACTGACCCCGCGGCCGAACTTCTTGATCATCCTCGCCGACGATGCCGGCTTCTCCGATACCGGGATGTACGGCGGCGAGATCGAAACCCGTGTGCTCGACCGCCTCGCCGAAGACGGCCTGCGATTTACCAGCTTCTATTCCACTCGCCGCTGCTGGCCCTCGCGGGCGGCCCTGCTCACCGGCTACTACGCCCAGCAAATCCGCATGGATCCCGTCCGCCGGGAGTACGACGCCATGCCGCCCTGGGCCCGCATGCTCCCGCAATACCTCGAGCACGCCGGCTACCGCAGCTACCACTCCGGCAAATGGCACGTGCATCTGGAAGGCCCCCTCGCGGGCGGACGATTCGCACGCTCCTACGAAGGGGTCGGCGCCGGCCGGGTCGGCTTCTTTTATCCCGACCGCCACTTCCTGGACGAAGCGTTGATCCCCAGCGACGGTTACGACGAAGATTACTATACCGCCCGCGGTCAGGTTTGTCCCGTTCGATCTCGAATCGTAGAACGGAATTCATTCCGTTTCCCGCAGCGCGAACGGAATGAATTCCGTTCTACGATGAGACAGTTCTGACCGCGG
>PXBW01000084.1 GCA_003566775.1 candidate division WS1 bacterium | reverse complement strand
TGACCGAAGAGACGGAGGATTTCCGCATCCGCGATCAGACCGAGATGCTGGAGACCATGACGGAAACCACCGGACAGATCACGATGTTCGTCAGTGGTATCGCGCTCGTCTCACTGATAGTAGGCGGCGTCGGGATCATGAATATCATGCTCGTTTCGGTGATCGAACGCACGCGGGAGATAGGTATTCGTAAGGCCGTCGGCGCGCGACGTAGCGACATTCTCGCGCAGTTTCTCATCGAATCGGTGATGCTCAGCGTAATCGGGGGACTTATAGGGATCGCCCTGGGCCTGCTCGGCTCGAACATGATCGGAGACAGCCTTGGCTGGCAGACTATTGTGCCCGCATGGTCGATCCTCGTAAGCTTCCTCTTTGCAGGGGCGGTGGGCGTCTTCTTCGGCTTCTACCCTGCACGAGAAGCGGCAAAACTGGATCCGATAGAGTGCCTGCGCTACGAGTGACGGTAGTGAGGATGACAGCAGAGGAGCGAGCAAGTGCACGCGCGGACGTGCTCGTGCCTGTCGGCGCTCCCAAAGGTTATGGACCTTTCCGTCTATCGGCCGCACCTTCAGGCGTTGCGCAGTGCTTCGCCGAGTTCCCGCATCGCCCCGACGACTAGATCGTAGCGCGCCTGCTCGGAGTACCACGCCGAATGCGGAGTGATGATCGCGTTTTCGAGCGAAAGCAGTGGATGATCCTCCGGCGGGGGCTCCTGCGCCAGCACATCGAGGCCCGCAGCAGCAATTCGTTCCTCGCGTAACGCCGCAGCGAGCGCCTCCTCGTCGATCAACTCGCCGCGTGACGTGTTCACGAGGATCGCCTCCGGTTTCATCAGCGTCAGAGCCTCGCTGTCGATCATCCCGCGCGTCTCATCGGTCAGCGGGCAGGTCAGCATGACAATGTCGGCCTCGCCGAGGAGCCGGTCGATCTCCACGAGGCGGACGCCGAGCGCTTCGGCGGCGCGCCGGTTCACGTAGGGATCGTGGGCGAGAATCGCGACACCGAAGCCTGCAAGACGACGCACCACCTCTCGACCGATACCCCCGAGACCGACCACTCCCGCGATGCCTTCGGATATCCGGTGCAGCTTCCGGTCTGATCTCTTCCAGCGCCCCTTCCGCACATTCACCGCTCCCGGCACGATGTCGCGAGCGGCCGCCAGCATCAACCCGATCGCGTGATCCGCGACCTCGGTTATGCAGAAGTCGGGCACGTTCCGAACTTCGACGCCAAGCTCGCGCGCGGCAGCGAGGTCGATTCGGTCGAGACCGATCCCGTATCGCACGACCGCGCGCAGCTTCGGTTGCAGCGCTCGCAACGCCCGCTCCGTTACGTGAGCGGCTGTAACGAGGATGGCGTCGGCGCCGTGGCATCGCTCGGCTATCTCTTCCTCTGATGTGGCTTTGCGAGGTTCGATCCGCACGTTGAGGTCGCTCAGATGCGCGAGTGCCTCAGCCGGATATTCGGTGCGGGCGGTGGTGTCAACCGCAAGCAGTTCGCGGTGGCTCATTGCTCCCGCTCCTCAAGCTGAGCCTTCAGGTCCGCCAGTATCTTCGACTCCTTCTCGATGATCTCATGACAGCGCTCAAGGGTCTCCTCGGCCATCTCGGGCGGCACGACCACCACCCCGAGCCGATCTCCATACACGAAGTCACCGGGGTTCACCAATATGCCCCCACAGGAGATTGGGATCCGAATCTCTCCGTGCTTACCGCCGGTGCCGGCCTGTGGAGAGATGCCCGCGGCGAACAGCGGGAACCCGATCTCTACCACTCCCTCGATGTCCCTGACCGATCCATCGATAACCGCGCCCGCGGAGCCGGCGACAGCCGCCATATGACTGAAGATCTCGCCCCAGAGGATATTATCCGTGAAGCCGCCGCCGTCGATGACGATGACCTCTCCGGACTGCACGTCATCGAGCGCCATGCTGCAGGCGTGGGTGCCCCCTGGATAAGCATGTACGGTAAGCGCGGTTCCGAACAGACGCATGTCGGGATCGACCGGCTTGATGTGCGAGCGCATGGTGCGGTTCTTATGTCCCATGCGGAAGAGCGCATCAGAAATATTCGCGGTGGAAATGTCGGCCATCTCGCGGGCGGCCTCTGTCGGGGTCAAGTCAATCGCCTCCGGGCTGATCAGTTCGCGTGTCGCCTGAGGTTCGTCGCAAGGATTGGCAGGACCTCGTTATCCGCGGGGTTATCCCGCCTAAATTAGTTCATCGATGGATTTGAGGCGCGAGTAATCGCAGGTGGTGGACATGGCGTGCTGATCGATGGCTATGCCGCGTTCGCTGGCGGCGGCCATGGGGGTCAGGCCGCCGACTACGACGAGGCCGACGCGGTCCATACCCACGGGGAGATCCAGCAGAGGCTGGCCCGGTGCGCCGATCGCCATTACGCCGTTCAGACGGCGATCCTTGAGGCGTTCAACTATCTCGAGCGCCTCATCAATTGCAGCGGCAGGTATCTCTCTGAAGCCCGCGCCCACCATTCCCGAGCCGGTCGTGGCCGCCTCCCAGCACGACGTCAGGCCGGACGCCACAAAGATGTGTAACGGGTCGATCGACGATCCGGCGTAGCTCACCAGTTCCACGAAACGGAGCGGCCTCCCCTCGCGCATCTGCACCAGTCCACCATATACCGAACTGACCGGGATGTAGTGATGGAGCAGAACACCGTTGAGCGTCACCGAGCAGACAGTGCCGACTGCGACGCGTCCGTCCGGCACTTCCTCGCCCAGCGTCTCGCCCTCGTGTGCGACGATCGCGAGATCGCTCATGCACAGGCCGGCTTCGGTGGCCGTTCGAGCTACCTCAAGCGCCTCGGGCAGATCATCGGCGTCGAGCAGTGAGACGTTGAGGATGACCTCGCCCTCGCCCGTCTCCGGATCGAAGGTGGTTGAGTAGGCGAGGCGGTCGATACGCGCGGCGACGAAGCCCACCTTGTCGGTGACCTGCGCGCTCTCAAGCTCGGTGCGCCCGAGTTGGGTGAGCACTCGGCCCGCATTGCCAATCGCGCGGGTCAGGCCGCGCTCATCCATGAACTGAAGATGGTAGCGGACCTGGCGCTCGCTCAGTTCTATCCCGAGGCTCTTGAGTTCCCTGCCGATGGCCCGCGCCCCCAGCGGCTCTTCGCTGCCGGAGAGAATGCGCAGGATCGCGAGCATCTTCCTGCGCACATCACGATCTTCACTGAGCGGCTGAGAGGGGTGCGAATTCATGCGGCGTCACTCCGTCCATCATCTGCACGCGTAGTCATCCGAAAGTCCATACGAGGCGGGGATTGGGAATGCCAGAGATTGCCGGTACCGCCGGTGACTCTTCGGAATCAGGCGTTTCGGCATGGCCACAGAACGCGGCTGCGCGAGTGTGAACGCTTACTCCGCCTCCGGCTCAGGTACCTCCCAGACAAGCAATGACGCATCATCACTGGCAGACACGATGTAGGCATGGTCCAGAGAGAGCGCGACGGCATTCACGTTCGCTGCATGACCACTGAGCACGGCAATCTGCTCTCCGGCCGGGTCCCAGACAGTGATCCGATTATCGGTGCCGCCCGCGATGACGGTTGCTCCATCATCGGTGCACGCGACGCCCATCACCGCGCTTCCGTGATCCATTTCAGTAATGACCTCGCCTGTGGAGGCGTCCCAGCGCCGCACCGTGCCGTCACGGCTTGCCGACAGGATCTGCCCGGTGTCCCCGGCAAAGGCGACGGCCTCAACCCAGCCGCGATGACCGCGAAGAACGGTCTGCTGGGCACCCGTCTGTAGATCCCAGAGCCTCACAGTGCCGTCTCTGCCTCCAGACAGCGCCTGTGTCCCATCCGTGGAGATCGCCGTGGCGAGCACTCCGCCACGGTGGCCATCTTCGGCGAATAGATCGCCTTCCAATATATGCAGCGGTTCTTCACCGGCAGGGCCCCAGGCGCGGAGGGTTCCATCGCCTGCCGCACTGAGCAGCGAGATGCTCGCCCCGTCAGTGGCCGCCTCGGGCATGTAGGCAACCGCGCGGATGTAACCGAGATGGCCCTCCAGTTCGCGAATCAGACTGCCGTCCGATGCAGAAAACTCGCGGATCACGCCGTCCTTGCATCCGGCGGCGATTCTTTCGCCGTCGGCGGAGACGGCGACTGCCCATGCTCCCTGCTCGGCCTCATCTATCACAAGCAACTGGCGACCGCTGAGCATGTCCCAGACACGTACCGTGCCGTCGGCAGCGCCACTGATTGCTCTGCCCTCGGGCGTGAGAGCCACCGCATTGACTCCGAGTTCATGGCGCTCCCAGTCGAGGCGCGGCTGTCCGTCTTCTATGCCATACTCCACGACCATGTTTCCGCCGCCGTATGACATGACCCATTGGCCGTCGGGAGAAGTGCGGATGTAGGTCACGTGGCGCGAGTGGGGGAGCCACCTGTTGATCACTTCGCCGCCTTCCGGGAGCCGATTCCACAGTCGGATGGAGCCGTCGCGTGAGCCGGTGAGCAGTTGCTCGGGGTCGGGAGCGTAAGCGACGGAAGTCACTGCACCTCCGTGGTGACCGCGGAAGGTATTGAGAAGCTCGTGGCCATCATCGACCCGCCACTCGGTGGCGCGGGTGCGACTGCCAACCAGCAGGCGCTCGCGGTCGGGCGACAATGCAATGCTGCGCACATGAGTGTAGAAGTCTTCGAGGAACGCGTGTATCAGGCTTCCATCGGTCAGGTCGTAGTGCTCCACGACCGGATCTGAGCCCGCCGCGCCGTGGATGAAGGCCGAACGGTCGTCGTGGCCATAGACAGCCTGACGGGCTGAGTGGAGATCGCTCTCAGCGAAGACCAGTTCCTCACCGGTTTCGAGGTCCCACTCCTTGAGAGTGGGGGGATTGGTGCCGCAGGTGAGCGCACGGGCTTCGTCCGCTGAGTAGTACACGCTGGAGAGCCGGCCCTGCTCGGTCTCCCATTCGCGGAGAATCTCGCCCTGCTCGAGGTCGAACTCGAACACCGTGCCGGCAACGTTGGCAGCGAGCAGCACCGTCCCGTCGTCGCGCACGTCGATTCCGCTGAGCGGTCGCGTTCCGACTTGATGTCGGGCTTCTCGCTCTCCCGCGCTCATGTCCCAGACGTCGATGTTGGTGCCGGACGCGACGAGGGCTCTGCCGTCGGGAAGGTAGGCGAGGTCACCGATGCTTCCGTAGCGCAGCCGCTGACTGCCGAGGCGCTGGACGGCGTTCTCAGGCAGCGGATCGCCCAACCGATCGGTCGGCGTCTCAGCAGCGGCTAGGGTCGCCCAGCACAGCACGGTCGTCAATATCACGAGGCTAACTCTGCTCATGGGTTTTCCTCCGATAACTCTGCTAAAGGCTGAACCTTACGCAACAGAGCTTCTGTAGTCGGGACTTGAGTTCATGCTGCTACAGATGCGGTTGATGCGACCGGCCGGCGTCTATTGCGTGGGATCGGCTGTGTAGGCTCTGACGCCATTGACGTGCGCGACGTTGTAAGTGACCAATCCGATAGTCGACCGGTCGGGGCCGAGCAACGGATCGTGATCTGCCGCTTCCATGATGGTTGTGCCGTCGACGATCAGGCGCAGCATCTCGCCATCGAACTCGGCGACCATT
>PXBW01000113.1 GCA_003566775.1 candidate division WS1 bacterium | reverse complement strand
CGGGGCTGACGACGCAGTTCGTGGTGGGCGCCGCCGGAGAGACGGATAGCGAGTTACTCGAGACCACGTGGCGGCTCGAAGCCGATCTCGGTCTCGCCCGCACCTATTTCAGCCGCTTCTCTCCCGTCCCGGACACGCCGCTTGCCGAACGTGACCCCGCATCCCCCCTCCGTGAACAGCGGCTCTATCAGGCCGAGTTCCTCCTCCGCAGCTACGGCTTCTCGCTCAGCGAGGTAGTGTTCGATGACGACGGAATGCTCCTGACGCAGCACGATCCGAAGATGGCGGCGGCTCTGGTGCGGAAGGATCAGTTTCCTATCGAGGTTAACAGGGCGGAGCGCTGGGAGCTTCTGCGGGTGCCGGGGATCGGTCCGACCTCAGCCGAGCGAATCCTGACCGTGCGCGATGAGCACAGACTGACCTCGCTCAAGCACCTGGAGATACTCGGAGCGCGTGCGGATCGCGCGCGGAACTTCATCACACTCGCCGGGCATTACTATCCGCGCGAGGAGCCGATGGAGCAGCTCTCGATGGAAATCTGAGCGTAGCCCGACAACCCCGGCTTTGCGCACAGAAGAGTGCCGGATTCACTCTGCCGCGGGGACCGTGCCCTCGTCCAGCCACAGACTCGGCTGGATGTCGCTGAGTCGCTTGCGCGCCGCCTCGACGTACTGCTCCTCAAGCTCGATGCCGATGCACCTGCGGTTGAGTTTACGGCAGACCGCGACGGTCGTACCCACGCCTGCGAAAGGATCGAGCACAAGATCGCCGGGGTTCGTGGAGGCCTCAACGACCATTCTGAGCAATGCCTCGGGCTTTTGTGTGGAGTGCACCTTGTCTCCGTTCTCATCCCGGAGGCGCTCGGGCCCCGCACAAACCGGCTCCCGAATGTACCAGTCGGAGCGCATCTGCTTGCCGTCGTTGTAGCTCTTCATCTGCTCGTAGTTGAATGTGTAGTCTTTGCGCTCCTGATCGCGAACCGCCCAGATGAGCGTCTCAGTCGCGTTGGTGAAACGCACGCCGCGGAAGTTCGGCATCGGGTTGGACTTTATCCAGATGATGTCGTTGAGGATCCAGAAGCCAACATCCATCAGGACTCTTCCCACACGGAAGATGTTGTGATAGCTGCCTATCACCCACAGGGTCCCGTTGGGCTTCAGGACGCGCCTAACCTCGCGCATCCACGCTTCAGTAAACCTGTCATAGGCCAGCATCGAATCGAACTGGTCCCAGTCCTCATCAACTGCATCGACCTTCGTCCGGTTAGGCCGATAGAGTTCGTTTTCAAGCTGAAGATTGTAAGGTGGATCGGCGAAGCAAACATCCACGCTCTCCGGTTCCATCTGGGGCATTGTCTCGAGGCAGTCGCCGTGGATAATCTGCTGGTCGATCGAGTCACTGTCCTTTTCGTGCATCCGCGGGCTCCCATCCAAGTTGTTCGCGGGCTGTGCTGGCGGTCATTTCGAGATGATCTGACACATTACCTTCCATCCGGGCTTCATAGATGAGCGGGCCGGCGTATCCAACAGCATCCAGCGCATCGACGAATCCCGGCCAGTCGATGACACCTTCACCCGGGAACTGATGCATTTCCTGCTCACCATCATTGTCGGAGATGTGCAGTGTTCCGATAGAGGCCCCCAGCGCCCGCACCGCGTCACTGAGCGGCTCACTCAGATTCGCGTGATTCGTGTCGAGGCAGACGCTCGGAGGCCCGTCGAGGAGTTCGAGCGTCTCAAGGATCTCCCCGCTCTCATTCCATAGACGCGGCTTACTCCCGGGAAGGTACTCGATGGCAAGCCCAATTTCACGCAGCGACATGTGTGCCAGCAGGCAGTTTATGCTCCTGAGGCTTTGACAACTGCGCCGCTCATCCTCCTCGGGGTCTTCCCCTCTGATGCCCGCATGTGCGACCACCCACCTCGCCCCGAGGTACTCTGCTACACTGCACGCGCAGCGAATAGTCCCCACCGACGCCCTTCGCTTCAACTCGTCCGGTGCGCTGAGATCAACCTCACCACCAAAGGGCGCGTGGACCGACCACGGAACCATCCCGGCTTCTGCTATGCGCTCAGCGACCTGTAGAACCTCATCCTTATCTTCCAGAAGGCTACTCTCCGCGCGGACGAAGATTTCGAGATGTGTGATACCTCGGTCTGCCGCCTCAGAAAGCTCTGAGGCGGTCAGGTCTGGACCGAGCATGGTGCTGCTGATACCGAGTGGTCGATTCATCAGGTGCCTACCTTTCCTTTCGAGTGCGGAGTAGATTGCGCTATTGCTGTGAGACTGGCACATTTGGTTAAGACAATCTCGCGCCGACGGAGTTCCCTCCGAAGCGAAGAAAGAAAGATTCGCTTGCGAAGAACCATCATGCCCAGGAGGTGCGTCTAACACGAGGTATAAGTTGGCCGTCACGTAGAGATCCATCGGGAACCCGGGCAGGTGAAGTGCAGTGAACAGAGTCACGGTCGTAATGCTACTGATTGTCGTTGTTCTGGCGTATCCCACACAGGCATCGGCGCAGGTGTACAGCGCTGAGGATGAGGCAGCTATCTCCGCCGCAAACAATGTAAGCAGGGCATTTGCCGCCGTGGCCCGTTCGGTGAAGCCCGCGGTGGTGAACATCAGCACAACCACGGTAGTGTCAGGCCGTCCGAGCGCACTCTTTCGCGATTTCTTCGGGAGAGAGTTTGAGGGGATGCTCCGCGGCTTTGATCGCGAGGTGCAGAGCCTGGGTTCGGGTTGCCTCATATCATCGGACGGGCTCATCCTCACAAACCACCACGTTGTGCGCAACGCAAACGAGATCACAGTCATGCTCGCCTGCGACCGCGAGTTCTCAGGGAGGGTCATCGGCTCGGATGTGCCCACCGATCTCACAGTGGTGAAGATCGATGCGGAGAACCTGCCCTACCTGCGTTGGGGCGACTCAGCCGCCCTCGAAGTCGGCGAGTGGGTGGTTGCTGTCGGGTCTCCTTTCGGGCTGGCGCATACGGTCACCTCCGGGATCGTCTCCGCGACCGGACGCACCGACATCGGCATCATCAGCTACGAGGACCTGATTCAGACCGACGCGGCAATCAACCCCGGCAACTCCGGCGGACCGCTAGTGAACCTGCGCGGTGAGTTGGTCGGCATCAACACGGCGATTGCGTCCCGCAGTGGAGCCAATGCCGGAGTGGGTTTTGCGGTACCCAGCAATATGGCCCGAATGGTGGCTACGCAGCTTATTGAGAACGGCCGGGTGGTGCGCGGATGGATCGGTATCATCCCCCGCGAGTTGTCTCCAGAGTTGACCCGGCGTTACGCACCGGGCGCGACGGCCGGCGTCTTCGTCGAGGCAGTATATCGAGGCCAGCCCGCAGTTGCCGCAGGCATTCAGCCAGGAGACGTTATAACACATTTCGGCGGCCAGCAGGTCGCCACCATCGGTCAACTCAGTCGCATGGTGGCCGACGCCGAGATCGACACCGAGGTGGGGGTGCAACTTGTGCGCGGACGGGAGCAGCACACTGTTCGCGTGAGGATCGATCCTCAGCCGATGCCGCGCGACGGCAGTCGAATCCGAGGTATGTGAAAGACCGCCTGTCATCCATAGGTTTAGAAACGCGCGAGATCGCTTTATCGATCTCGCGCGTTCTCCTCGGCGCACGACGCTGCTCACCTATTCCTGCGTGAGGTTCTGTCCGTCGTGTGTCAGCCTCGTGCCCTCGTGCACCATTACGTCCTCAGGCGTGCCATCCGGGCCTATGTTGGCGGCAAAGATGTGGCCGTCGCTGCTGAAGCCCTCAAGCGCGATGCGCCCCGTCACACCCGGCAGCGCGAACCCGACTACGGTCTGGCGGCCATCCGGGAAGGTCAGTTCCACGCCGCGCGCGCTGTCGCTGAGCAGGTGCCGCGTCTCTGGCAGACCCTCCTCTTCACCGGCACGCGCGGGGAGCAGTACGCTGAGGAATTCCGCCTCGTTGCGTGCTTCAGTGAACGAGATCGTGGTGTGCCACAGATCCTCGAAATCGCGGTCCTCGGGCCATCGGGGCGGTGGATCGTACTGGTCGGTCTGGGAGATGTCCACCGCTGCGGGCTCGAGGAAGCGCGCGGTCAGACTCGCCTTCGGGCGGGTTATCGTGACCTCGTTATCGTCCGGCCTCAGGGTCATCTCGTCGATCGCGTGAAGCTGATACTCAAAGGTGCGTGCCTCGTCGCTGGCGAGATCGTCACGCAGCACGAAAATCCCGGGCCGGACATGAACCACCTCGCGCAGCGCGCGAGTCAGGCGGCCTCCGTAAGCCTCGGTGGCGTCACCGATGGTCAGGTCGAAGCTGTCACCGTGAACGAAGTCGGTGATCCTACCGCGCGCGTGCCAGCCGCGATCCTGACCCTCACCGCCATCGAATGTGATGCCGTTCTTGGCCCTGGTTTCACGCGTCCATCCGACGTGATGGGGCGAGCCGTAGTAGTTGTAATGCCCTGTCGATACCGCAAGGGCTTCGCCGTAGGCCTCCAGCACGAAGCAGTTCTGATCCTGGAAGCCGTGCGAGACTGCGCCGTAGGGACTCGACTTCATCATGAAGCCTACATCGTTCTCTCCCACGACAAGGTCATTGCGCAGAGCCACCAGGCCAACACCCGGGAAATGACGCGCGGTCGGCAACTCCAACGGTGGTTCCGGTTCGATGCTGTCATCCCGCAGCAACACACTGAGCACGTCGTTTCCGGGGGTGACTCCTGATTCGTTCGCGAACCAGCGCAGGATCGGGTCGCGATTGAGCGTGCTGAACCAGTACATCGTTCCGAAGCGGCCGCCCCGCCATTCCGTCCCGTCGCCGAAGGGTGACATCTGACCGTGCGGCGGCCTCATGTAAAGCCCATAGTAAGGAGTGTTCTGGAAGAATGGTCGCTCTGACAGATCGATCCCGGTCCCCTCGCGCAGAGCCAGCACGAAGTGTAGCGCAAAGCTCATGTACGCATTCCAGTAGCCCGGCCCCTCGTTCCATCCGCCGTCGTCCTCTCCCCACGCGGGATACACGCCCCAGTAGATGCGCGTGATGTAATCGAGGTACTCCGGTGCCTCCTCCCACTCATGGTAGAAGGCGATGGCAGCCTCTCCGAGGAAGCCGATCGTGCGCCCCGGATGGCTCGAGTACGGGTTGTTGTCGAAGGGCATTCGGCGCAGCATCCGGTACATGTCCGCCGCCCGGATGCGCATCGAGTCCTCGACCAGTTCCCGTTCCTCCTCCGTGAACAGATCGTAGGTCCAGTCGTACGCGCGCACGCCGCGCATCATCACCCACATGGCCGGCTCATCGTATCCGAAGTAGCCACTCGTCCCCTGCGGGTCCCACGAGAAGAAGTGAAGTATCCGCCGCTTCGCCTCCTCGCCCGCCGCCTCGTCACCGGTGAGCAGGTAGGCGAATGCCACCGTCTCCATGATATTCATCGGCGGCCGGGTGGTGCGCATGATGTGCACCGCCATCGGGCCGCGCTCGGGAGCCTCTGCGGGAGTGGTCTCAGGTTCCTCCACCAGTTCCTCGCCGGCGTGGGTTTCAACCGTCCGAAGCAGCCTTTCAGCCACCTCCTGCAGATCGCCATCGGCGGCTCGCTGGCG
>PXBW01000192.1 GCA_003566775.1 candidate division WS1 bacterium | reverse complement strand
GGCTGGCGTCCGTCTGGCTCAATCTGCGTTACGATCCTCCTCTCCGGCACCTCCTCAAGTACCTCGCGGGCAATATCGAGCCGGCCGGTGAACAGGGCGAATGTGGCGGCCTGCACATCGTACCATGTGCCGTGATTGTTCCGGGCCGCACGTTCATCTTCCCCGTAGGGGTGGGTGAGTATCCAGTCGAGATAGTCTGAGAACCATGCCTGCAGGCCCCCTTGATCCTCCTCGGTCCAGGCTTCGGAACCCTCGAGCATGGCGACGGAATCCAGCATCCGCGCAAGCCCCACGGTATCGATGATGCCGATGCCACGTCCTTCGACGCGTCCTGGGATCGCCTGTCCGTACTTCAGGTGTGGGTTCATCCGCGTCTCATCGTCGAGGAACCACACCCGAAGCAGCGTCGCCGCATGTTCGGCGAAACGTTCTTCAGCGGTGAAGAAGTAGGCACGCCCCAGATTCGTCACCGCCCTCGCCATGGCAGACATCCCCACATTGTCGTACTCGTGGCGTTCCGGGTTCGTCTCACCATCGCGGCGCACATAGGGCAGACCGTCGTCAGTGTCAGGATTGGGCCACCAGAAGGGGCCGACGCTCATGTAGTCCTGAGGATCGCCGCTCGGCGGCAGCATCGGCTTGTCGATGACGGAGAATGGACCTTCTTCGAGTGAGGCCTCCGCGCGGCGGAGGAGGGCGTCTATGGCGGGCTGCAGTGCAGTATCGCCATCCTCAACTCGACTGCGCACTTCGGCGAGGCGTTCTGCATCGGTGATGATCAACCTCGAGAGACCTGAAGCAGGCGGTGGTTCGTTGGCGGGACTTGCGTTGGTCGTGGGAGATGACGCCATCATCGGCTCATCCTCGTCTCTGCTATTGTGTGTGCGTGCCGTGAGGGCGTCTGCTGCGGGCCCGGACCCCGCGACTTCAAGCTCATGCCCGGGGGCCTGTTCTGTCGGCAGATCAACTCCGGCGAAACATGGCCCGACGCTCAGAAGCAGCAGTGTTGCACTTACCATGAGAGGCTTCACAGGCATTTGATTCACCACTTTGGTCAGTTGTGATACTCTGCGGTATCTTCGATGCGATCGTGATCAACACCTTCCGCCGCTCAGGATTACGGTCCAGCGATTGATGGAGTCGTCCGCAGATTCCGGAATTGCATTCGTATCCAGGCCGGCAGAGCCGACCTCAGCAGGACTCGCGTCCTGTCCGCAGGAGAGATGGGCAGCGGTTGCATGCATGGAGCGCAACACGGCACGGGTTCATTCTGTTACGAAAAGGAACTGAAGAGACAAGCCCCATGGAGGTGCCAGGCGCCCGTTCGGGGAAGAGGGCTCTGTCGGGGTAATACCAGCAGGTAGCGGTCCGTCGTACAGCCTGAACGCTTTGATCCGCATGGACGTCGAAATAACTGTACGGTTGCGTTCGCAGAAACAGGCGCATGTCCATGGCCCGGCACGCTGATCGGCTCTACGAGCGATGGCATTTCGCCGGCCCGGCTCGCTCGACGGTCAGGCTGCGGAGTATTTTCGCGTTTTTTTTTCGGGCATGGAGGAGAGTGTGCAGGGGGTGGGGAATAGTCATGGCCCAGGGGTTATTTTCTTCCGCCCGTGGTGGGACCGCGTCACTGGTGCCCGATTAGTGTGGCGTGATTCAGGCGTTGTGGATAGGTAGCTTGGGCTGCATCACGATATGAGGAGTTGAAGTCATTGGACGAACAGACCCGCCAACAGGTCACCTGGATCGTCATCATCACGCTGGTGAGTTCTCTGGTGGTTTTCGTGGTGTACCGGCAGATCGAGACCGATCTGAGGCTCGCGACGATCGCACAGGGGAACGCCGCCGAGCGCCTTGCTGCGGTAGAGCCTTTGATCGAGCGACAGAGGCTACCCGATGCGCTGGAGGAGGCACCACGCTGGGTGCAGGATCGTGCGGTCAGCGCCGCCATGATGCTCGGGACCCCGCGAGCGATGCAGCAGTTGATTGCCGCCAAGCCGGTCGTTGATGCTCCTGTCGCGGCTCAGATCGACGAATACCTTATTCAGATGGGGGAGGCTGCGGTCGGTCCGCTCGTGCTGTCCGTTCAGGACAGGGACGGCGGGGTCCGAGGTGCGGCTGGAGGCCCGCTGAGGGAGATCGGCGCTCCTGCGGTGTTGTCTCTGATGTCACTGATAGACGTGTACGACGACGCGGTGCGCGGACTCGTATCCAGCACTCTCGGCCGCATCGGCGAACCTTCCGTGGAGCCGCTGCTGAAGGTCATGATCCAGGACAGCCCCGCTCCCGACCAGGGGCCCGCGGCCTTCCGCCGTTCAAAGAGCGCCGCCGAGGCTGCCTTCAAGGCGATGGGGGAGACTGCGTTTGAACCGGTCATCGGCCAGCTTCTGTTCTACGAAGATGATGCAGAGGTGCGTCTTGCGGCCACGGACATTCTCGGTGCTGTGGCGCAGGAGGTTGATGACGAGATTGCGGTTGATGCCGTTGATCCGCTGATCACCGTCCTCAACACGGATGAAGCGTGGGCGGTACGACGAAGAGCGGCGGAAGCGCTCGGTCGCCTGGGTGATGTGGCGCGTGACAACGGTGCCGTGGAGCCACTGATCGCGCAGATGCAGCACGAGCGTTCTGAAGTGCGTGCGTCTGCCGCGGAAGCTCTGGGCCGCCTTGAGGACCCAGCGGCGGCCGGTCCTCTGGTAGATCTGCTGCTGACCAATCGCATCGGTGCAACCGCTGAGATAGCGGTGGCGCTGGAGCGAATCGGCCGCGCTGCGATCGAACCGATCACTCCTGCGCTCGATCATCCAGAGGTGGAGGTTCGGCTGACTGCGGCTCAGACGCTAGCAACGATCGGAACCTCCGAATCGGTCATCCCCCTGGGCAGAGCGCTGGGCGATCCCGAGGTAAAGGTCCGCCGGGCCGCGGCCTCGGCGTTGCGCCATCTCGCGGATGAGCGCGTGCTCGACCAGGTCGCAGCAGCGTTGGGTGATGGGTCATCCGAGGTTTACTACTCCGCCCGCGATGCGCTTGTTCGGCTGGGAAGTCCGGCGATTCCGGTGCTGCTGAACAGTCTTGGCAGCGAGAACACGCGGGTGGCGTTCATAGCCCAGCAGGCCCTTTCGCGCATTGGTGCTCCGGCTATCACACCTCTGATCAACGGTGTACACTCAGCCAACGAGCGGATAGCCCGATGGAGTGCGATTGCACTGGGCAACATCGGTGAGGAGAGCGTGGAACCGATGGCATCGCTGGTGAACGATGTGGGTGCTCCGTTGAATGCTCGGGCCGAGGCGGCGCGCGGTCTCGGCATAACCGGCTCGTATACTGCGACGGCTCCGCTGGAGGAAGCGGCGCAGACCGCTCCAGCACCGGTCCGTGTGCAGGCGATCTCGGCGCTGGGTGCGATCGGCGATGAGCGCGCGACTGAGACATTGGTGAACGCCCTCGATGATGAGTCGGAGAGTGTGCGTCGCGAAGTAACCAATGTGCTGATCGGCTGGCGACTTGCCGATGTTGACGAGAGACTGGCGGAGGTAGTGGAGCGGGGTGAGGGAGAGGCCGCGCGCCGCGCGGCGGTGGTTCTCGCCCATCACACCCCGGAAGCAGCCGGTGAGCTCATGCGTGCTATAGGGCTGGATGTTGGCGAGGTGCATGGTGAATCGCCCGAGGTCCGCAGGCTGCTGCACAAGACGGTCGCCGATGCGAGAGCGTCACAGAGACTGCGCGAGTTGGGGATAGTGTCACTCAGCTATGTCGGCACCGAGGATGCTCTCGATGCTCTCGCGCCCCTGCTGCAAGCCGAATATGCACTTGCGCTGCCCACCGCGCGCGCTATCGGGCAGATCGGAAGGCGCGAGGCCGATATCGCTTCGCTTG
This sequence comes from candidate division WS1 bacterium, assembly GCA_003566775.1. Classification (GTDB taxonomy): domain Bacteria; phylum Armatimonadota; class Zipacnadia; order Zipacnadales; family UBA5352; genus UBA5352. The sequence continues at coordinate 18,236 of PXBW01000192.1, read as the reverse complement.
AGGAGGAGATTCTGCCCACGGACGTCGAGATTTCGCGGGCGGCGCAGTTGCTGCTCGGGGTATTCGATACTACGGATCAGGACGATATGCGTCTGATCGCCGCGAGCGGCCTTGCTGTGATGGGCGTTCAGCCGGTGGAGCCGCTGATCGAGCGCGTCAAGACCGCTTCTGATGCCCGCCGCGCGTGGATTATCGCAACGCTCGGTGCCATCGGGAGGCCCGCAACCGATCGAATACTCGATGCGCGCGGACGTGAAGACGATGAGGAGATTCGCAACTGGCTGGCCGCTGGCCTGGTGCTAATAGGTGACGCGCGGGCGCTCGATCTAATCCGCCAGCTTCCTGAGGATGAGCAGCCTCGGGAGGATCGGATTGAGGCCGGACAGGTCGTTTTCTCAGAACTGGTAGAGTTGATATAGTTGATCGGCGAACACAGGCGACATTCCAAGTGAGTTGATGAATGTGAACAGGCGGACTGTTATCCTGCTGGTCATCGCTGTGGTGGTGATCGGTGGAGTGTACACAATAACGTGGTGGCAGCGCGCTCGCGAGACAGACCGGCTGGTGTCGGAGATGCAGTCACCGGATCACGGTCCCGCGACCGAGGCGATCACGTCGCTGCGAGATCGAGTGCCGTCGATTAGGGACAGGCTGATCACGCTGATGCAGCATACCGATCCGATCGTGCGCAGGAGAGCGGCTGTGCTCCTGGCCGAATTGGATGATGCGGACTCCCGGGATGCGCTGGTGGCTGCGCTCAACGATGATGCGGCTACGGTGAGAGCCGAGGCCGCCATCGCGCTGGGCAGACGCAGCGAGATAGCCGCCGCCGACCGGCTGGCATTGATGGCGGCTGCGGATGAAGAGGCGGTTGGGGTACGCACCGCCGCAATGCAGGCACTGCGCAGACTCCGCACGACCACGTATCTCGCGGAGGCTATCGCTATCGCGGAGGATCGACCGCCGCCCCCTCCGCCGGATGAGGATGACGATGACGAGGAAGAAGACGACGCAGAGGAATACGAGGATGCGACGATGTTGCTGCGTCAGGAGGCCGTCTACGCCATTGCGGCGCTCACGCCGAGGCGCCCAACTGAAGCCGACATCGCTGACTATACGGCTGGCGATGCGGTGATGACCCTGGCCGAGAGCACTGATCCTGACCTCGAGCCCAGTTCCGAAGTCCGGCGCGCGGCCTGCTACGCGCTTGGTGACCTGGTTACGCGGGTGGGCGACGAAGAGGTGCGTCGGAGCGCGGTACGTGCGCTTCTCGGTGCAATGGAGGATGAGGTCGGCGACGTGCGTATCGCCGCTGCGCACACTGTACGGATGGTACCGGTCCCATCGGGCCTCCGAGACAGAGTGGATCGCGCGCTGGCCGCAGCCGAGGACGATGATCACTACTGGGTGAGGCGAGTCGCAGAGGAGGCGGTCAGAGGTGGTTAGTCGCACTCCGGAGAGGAAGACCGATACGATGACGGCGATCAGGTTGAGCATTGCCAGTAAGCCCGGCCGAGCGATTGGACCGGTGTTGCTCGCGATAGTGCTGCTCGCGGGCGGATGCGCCATCGATCCGATGATCCGGCTCGACGAGCAGGTTGAGGCCGAGGACGTGGAGGTCCGCCGCAGCGCGATTCTGGCGCTGGCTAATCTTGACGACCAGCGAACCGTGCTCACCCTTACCGACGTGCTCGAGCGTGATGAGGAATTGCGCGACATGGCCGCCGCGGCGATGGTGAAGAAGGGCCGCGAGATGGTGACGCCGCGGAAGCCGGATCCGATCATCGAGGGGATCTCGGCCCTGATGAACAACGTTCATATGCCCCAGGAGGTTCGTGCGCGTGCCGCCTGGATACTCGGAGAGATTGGTGACCGTGAGGCCATCCCCGCACTGAAGACCGCTTCCGGGGCCGTCCTCACTGACGGGTCATCTGCCCCTTTGGTACGCGATCAGGCGGACATTGCACTGGAGAAGCTGGGACACAAGTCGGACGGCAGGCCCTTTGAGATACCGATGGGCTCAGTTGAGAACCAGCAACTGAGCACGATTCCGATGCCCCGTCCGCTGGTGGAAGACGACAACGAAGAAGAGCTGTCGTAGGGCTCAAGAGTAGAGAGACGATATGCGGCCGCCACCGCACGTGGCGGCCGCTTCATGTGTACTGTCTGTATAGGGGAGCCGGGGACGGGGTTAGCTGCGAGCGTGCCTGAAGGCCGTGGGCGACTGTGGTGGGATGCGGATCTCCTTTTCGCTTGCAGGGCGCCTCATCGGCAGGTGGCCGAGGGTGTCACACCGCCTGCTGGAGCGCGTCGGAAGGTATTTCGTCTTCCTACGTGGAACGTTCGAGGGCAAGCGACTACGAGGGCAGTCGGCTGCTATGACCGCGTCTTTGCAGTCGGCGTCGGGAGGGACTCAGATGAGCGTTGCACGATGGCAGAGTACGGCGGCGAAGTACATCGGTCAGGTGCCGCTGTTTGGGCGTGATGATGGAGTGACGGTGCGCGAGCCACTCGATGAGGGACCGGGCTGGTGGGCGGGCGCGCCGAGTGTGCTCTTCGACGATGAAAGCAGACGCTTCTACCTGTACTACAGGCTACGCAAGCCCGCCGAACTCGGTCGTGGCGTCGGCTGCCGGATAGCTCAGAGCGAGGACGGCATCGAGTTCGAGGACATCTGGGAGGTCGGCAAGGAAGACCTTGACAGCCCCTCAGTAGAACGCTCCTGCCTCTTTAAGGCTCCGGACGGCTCCTGGCGACTCTATATCTCCTACGTCGATCCCGGCACAAATCGGTGGCGCATCGATTGCATTGAGGCGGAGACGCCGGGTGCCTTCGATCCGGCTGAGCGGAAGAGAGTCTTTCTCGCCGAGGAACTCGACCTTGAGGGGATCAAGGATCCAATCGTCTATCGGATCGGTCCGATGTACTACATGATTGTCTCCTACGCTCCCTCCAGCGCTCCAGAGGCGAGTGAGGAGGACAAGCACGGGACCGCAGATGTGTACAACACCGGCATCGTGAAGTCTCACACCGGTCTTGCAACCAGCGGTTGCGGCCTCGAATGGCACTGGCAGGGGGACATTCTGTCTCCACCGGATGAGGGGTGGGATCAGTACTGCACCCGGATCGGCTCGATTCTGCACACGAGCGCGGGCTTTGTCGGCTTCTACGACGGCTCTGCGAGCGTTGAGGAGAACTACGAGGAGCGAGCGGGCCTGTGCGTCTCTCAGGATCTGCGGAACTGGGAACGCGTGACGCGCGAGGGACCGTGGGTTGAGTCGCCGTTCGGCTGCATCAGGTACATCGAGGCTGTGCCGATGGCTGATGCGCTGTACTACTACTATGAGTGGACGCGAGCGGACGGTTCTCACGAGTTGCGGGTCACAAGGGTGGAGTTCTCCTGAGTGTGACGCCGACACTTCCGGGGATGAATGGGGGCATGAGCATGTCTCGCAGGCTGCTGTGCGGGGCGGCCGGTTCGGGCAAGACCAGGCGGGCTCTGAATGAGTACATGTGTGAAGTCGAGGCACACGGTGAGGACAGCGCGCTCCTCCTGCTGCCGACGCGCCTGGCGTGTGAGCGGGCGCGGATGTCGCTGGTGGCGGAGGGACCGCTGCCCGGCCTCCTCGATCCACGGATCCTGACTTTCCCCGATCTGGCCGATCTGCTGCTTCACGCCAACCATGAGCCCGCTGGAGCGCTCAGTGGCCTTCAGCAGCGATTGCTCATGCGGGAGATCGTGGGTAATCTCTGCGAAGATGGGCGGCTCGAGATACTCGCGCCGATGTGCCAATTCCCTGGTTTCATCGCGAACCTGTGTGAGTTCGTGGAGGAGTTGAAGCGCGCTGCGATCGATTCGACGCAGTTCGCGGAGCGCATTCGCAGAACGGCTGTCGCGGACGGATACGGCGCGGAGATCGCGCTCATCTATCGGCGGTATCAGCAGTGGCTTCATGAGCTTAATCTCTACGATGACGCTGGAAGATTCTGGTACGCGCGCAAAGTGCTCGAGGAAGGCAAGCGGCGACCTTTCGATGACCTGCGCCTGATCGTGGCAGATGGCTTCGATGATTTTACCACCACGCAGCTTCAGGTGCTTGGCCTGCTGGGGGAGGACGCAGAGCTGATTATCACCCTGTGTCTCGAGGAGGACGAAGGCAGGCGCCCCGAGCTTTTCACCCGGCCGGTTAGCACCCGTAAGCGGATCGAGATGATCCTCGGCGAGATGCCGGTCGAGTGGATGCGCGCGAAGCCGGAAGGGATTATCGGCTCGATGGGGGAGAGACTCTTCGTGGAGGGGGGAATCGATCCGCTTGTCCAGGCGAGTGAGGCGGTGGAGATCATCGAGGCAAGCGGCAGACGAATGGAGGTGCGTCAGGTCCTCGGTCGCGTCAAAAGCCTGTTGCTCGACGGCTGTGATTCGCAGCAGATTGGTGTGGTTGCGCGCAGTCCGGATGCGTACTCTCGCGCGCTCTCGGAAGTGGCGGCGGAGCTTGGTGTGCCCCTGGAAGTGCGCGCCGCTGAGTCGGTGGGATCGCGCCCCTCGGTGCAGGCTATTCTCGATCTCGTGCGAACCCCCGCCGGGTTCTTCCGTCTCCGCGACGTCATGCGATTGCTCAAGTCCAACTACTTCGATCAGGCCTTGCTCGAAGATGATCTCGATCCCGACGAAATCGAGCGCGTCTGTGTGGAGGCGCGGATTGTCGGGGGGCGTCAGGGCGAAGATGGTCGCGGAATCGCGCACTGGAGAAGCCGCCTGAGGAATCTCGCGGCGCGGCTGCGGCGACGACAGGCGAGCTTCAAGGACGCCGACGATGAGGAGCAGGAGTGGTACCGCGGCACGCCGGAGGAGCTTGCTGCTGAGATCGAACTGGTGGAGCGGGTGCAGGCGACGCTAACTCGCCTGCTCGAGGCATTCGAACCACTGCACCGCGCCACGCGCATGGCTGAGTTCGTTGACGCGCTGGCGAACGTGATAGACTTTTTCGGCATTCGGCGCAACATCATCGGAGGCGATGCGCTTCGCGCCACGGCCGCGAATCTCGCTGCACTCGGCAGCTTCCTGCGTGCTCTGCGTGAACTGTGGTCAACGGATCAGCAGCTTGAGATAGGCACTGAGATTTCACTTGCCGAGTTCCACGAGGAGATTGTGCGCATTGCGCAGAGCACATCTTTCCGCGGACCGGGACCATCAGGGGGAGTGATGGTACTCAATGCCGCCCAGGCGCGCCAGTTGGAGTTCGATCACGTCTTTATCCTCGGCATGGCGGAGGGAGAGTTCCCGCGGGCGACGCGGGAGGACGCGCTATTCGATGACAGCCGCCGCCGGGAGTTGGCGGGGGCGGGGATCCCGCTCGATCCGCGGCAGGATAGTGCCTACGAGGATGCGTTTCTGTTCTATGAGATCGCAGTGTCCGCGCGTGAGACGCTGACCCTGAGCTACCCCTCGGTTGACGCGGAGGGGCGAGAGGCGCTGCGCTCATGGTACATAGACGAGGTAGCACGTTGCTTCGCCGACGGGTTAGATCCGGCGTCCTACGGCCTCTCCGAGATGGTCCCGGGTGTGGCCGACGCGGCGAGTCGGAGGGAGCTGCTTCGGGCGGCACTCTTCGAGGCGTTCGGGCTGGATGTGCTGCTGCAGTCGCGGGACACAGTAGCGGCGCGGGCGGCGCTGATGGCGCTTGCTCCCAGCGATAATCGTATGCTGGACGCACTGCACGATCTTATCGAGATTGAAGACCGGCGGACCGGCTTTGATACACCGGATCGGCATGACGCGAATCTCATCGGAAGCCACGCGGCGAGTGAGATCGCGCGCGTATTCGGGCCGGGTAAGTTGCTCTCGGCGAGTGCTCTCGGGCAGTACGGACGATGCCCATTTATGTTCTTTGCGGAGCGCGTGTTGAGGATCGGTTCGCTGGAGGAGCCGAACGAGGACGTTGATCCTGCGATGATCGGCGCTCTCGTGCATCGCTGCCTGAGGGACTTCTTCTCCCGCTGGCAGCAGGTGCGGGAGGACCGGCGCATCGATTCGGAAGATATTGAGCGCGCGACCGCGGTCATGGATGATGTGGTTGACCGGGCGTTCGACGATGAACTGCGCGCCGGCACTGTCACCGATGAGATTGTCTTTGGACTCGAGCGTGAGGATGTGCGTCGGGATATGCACCTGTGGCTGGAATACGAGGTCGAGAATCTTCAGGCCGAGGGGCAGACGGCATGGCGCTGGGAGCAGCAGTTCGGCTTCGATCGCACCGATCCTCTGGTGGTGGGGGATGGGGAGGACCAGGTACGACTTCGCGGGCAGATAGATCGCATCGATCTGCTGCGGACGGAAGATGGCGCGCGCGCCTTCGGTGTCTATGACTATAAGACCGGCGCGACGCCCCCGCTCACACGGGTGCGTGAGGGGCAGGACTTTCAGCTTCCGGTTTACGCGATGGCGGGGTGTAAGGTGCTTGAGGACCCGGAGGCCGTATGCGCCGACTGGGGCTTCTATCGGGTGCGCAGGCCGATCAAACTCGCCAACCGCAGCGATGCTGACACCATCGCGGAGTTGGTCGAGATCGCGCGGGGATGGGCACTGGAACATGCCCGGAGCATTCGCGCTGGGTGTTTTGTGCCGCAAAACCCCGGGCGCTGCAGTTGGTGCAGCTTCAAGACAATCTGTCGCTGGAACGAGTATCGCTTCAGCCGCAAGGCGGGAGGTGAGAGCGATCACTGATCAAGAGATCAGGGAGCGCGTCGAGGATCTCAGCAGAAGCTGGGTGATGACCTCCGGTGCCGGCTGTGGCAAAACCTATCAGATGGTGCAACGCTACGTCGCGATCATCGGGGCGGGGGTGGATGTACGGCGGATCATCGCCGTCACCTTCACCGAGAAGGCGGCTGCCGAGCTTAAGTCCCGTGTGCGCCAGCGCTGCCGGGAGATGATAGAGGAGGTGGCGGAAGGGGATCGCGGGCGCTGGGAGGCGGCGGCACGACAGCTTGCGATGGCCCCGGTGACTACTATTCATGGTCTGTGCGCGCGGCTTCTGCGCGAGAACGCGGTCGCGGCGGGAGTCGATCCGCAGTTCGGGCAGCTTGACGGCACGGAGCAGCATCTGATGCTGAGCGAGATAGCGCGCGAGGTGTTGCTGGAGCGGCTACATGCGGGCAAAGCGGGCGCGAGCAGGATCGCCGAGCGCTGGGGACTGGGCGGAGGGCAGGAACTGCTGTCTGACCTTGTGGAGAGACGGGAGGAGGTCGAGGCGCTGCTTGAGGCTCCACCGTCGCCGGAAGAGTTGCTGCGCAGGTGGCGCAATGAGGCGCAGGCGGCCTTGCATGATACGCTTGAGCGGGCGCTTGAGGACGAGCGCTGGCGCGCCGCGATGGAAGTATTGCGCAGCGTAGACGGGCCCCCTCCCGGTGACAAAGCCGGGGAGCGTATCCTCGATCTGCTGGAGGCGGCGGAAACCGCAGAGGATAGCGATACAGCGACGGAGGAGAGAGTAGCCTCGCTTGAGAACGCCCTCGCTTCGGTGAATCGCCGGGCCTGTGGTGCGAAGGGAAACTGGTCGGATCGTCTCGAAGTGCTGGAGGAGGTTCGAGAGGCCTTCTGCGTTCTTGCTGACGTTAAGGACGACTACCGTAGCGATCTTGAGGCATTCGCCGATGTAGAGGATGAGGACGCTGCGGAGCTTGCGTCGGCCATCGCGGCAGAGGCGTCAGAGGTAGCGGCGGCTTACCAGCGAGAAAAGCAGGACCGCTCGCGACTGGACTTCGCCGATCTGCAACTGCTGGCCCGCGATCTGCTGCGCGACAATCCCGAGGTGCTGGCGAGGATCAAAGAGCGTTACGAGCATGTGCTTGTGGATGAGTTTCAGGACACAAATGCTCTCCAGAAGGAGATCATCTGGCTGATCGCCGGAGGAGATTCGGAGACCGGCGCGCCCCCTGAAGACGGAAGCCTGTTTGTGGTGGGTGATGCAAAACAGTCGATCTATGGCTTCCGCAGCGCGGAGGTCACGGTGTTCAACAAGACAATCCATCAGCTTGGCGGAGAGGAAGCCGGGGCAGGGGGGATTCACCTGACTCGTACGAGGCGCAGTACGCCCCGTCTGGTGGGTTTCTTCAACGAGTTGTTCTCTCACCCGACGGTGATGGGATGCGAGGCGAACAGGTTGTTCGAGGCGCCCTACGAGCCCGTTGATGCGTGGCGGGAGCAGCATCCAGCCCCGATCGATGCCGAGCTTGTTCTAATCGACAGGGAAGAGCTTGTCGCGGATGAAGATGAGCGCGTGAGCGCGCGAGATGCGAGAATTCGCGAGGCCGAGGTGCTGGCCGCGCGCCTGAGCGAGATCGTAGAAAGCGGGCAGTACGAGGTGTGCGATCCAGACACCGGAGAACCACGTCCTGCTCGCTGGGGCGACATCGGCATCCTCTTCCGGGCGATGACCAACGTGGGGATCTACGAGTACGCGCTGCGCAACGCAGGCGTTCCCTTCTACACCGTGGCGGGGCATGGCTTCTACGATCGTCAGGAGATTCGTGATTGCCTCTGTCTGCTGCAGGTACTGGAGAACGCCTCAGATGAGATCGCGCTGGTCGGCGCACTGCGCTCACCGATGTTCGGGATTGCGGATGATACGATCTACTGGTTGACGCGCGGGAGCCATCGATTGATCGAGGCACTGCGTCTTGCGGCCACAGGCGAACATGATAAGCAGGATTATCTCGGCAGCGACCAGGTACCACGGCTCCGTCGGGCGTGCGAGGTGATCGATGGGCTGCGCGCTTTGAAGGATCGCGTCGCTCTGTCGGAACTGGTAGAGCGGATGCTCGCCGAGACCGGATTCGATGCGTTGCATCTGACACAGTTTGCGGGACGGCAGGCGCTGGCTAATCTCGCGAAACTGACCGATCTTGCTCGGTCCTTCGAGGCGGGTGGGGAGTTCAGTCTGCGTGAGTTCATCAGCTACCTGAGCGATCTCGTGGTCGAGGAGCACCGTGAGGGCCTCGCCGAGTTGCATGAGCAGGCCGCGGATGTCGTAAAGCTGCTCACGATACACAAAGCGAAGGGACTTCAGTGGCCGATCGTAGCAGTGCCGGACATCTCCCGCAGGCCGATGCACTCAGGCGGAACTGTCGTCGTTGACCCGATGCTGGGGCCGGTGGCGAAGATGGAGGATCGCGAGGGCAACGAGCGGTGGGGAGCGATCGGGCGATTGATCCAGGCTGAGAAGGATGAGCGGGAGACTGCTGAGAGCAGGCGATTGCTCTACGTGGCGCTGACCCGCGCGCGCGACATGCTGCTGCTCTCCGGCGCGATGGATTTCCGCAAGGATGGGACGCTCAGTGGAGGGCCGTGGTTGAAGTGGGTGGCTGAGGCCCTTGAGCTTGACTGCGCCGAGGTGGCGGATGGCGAAGTGCTGGGCGGAGACCGGTGGACCTGCAGGGTGCTACGGCCCGGGCCGGAGACAGGGAAGGGACGGACCAGCCGAAGAATTGGCGACAAACGCGCGGAGCCTCGCCTGATCGACGAGGTGCTCGACGCGGTAGATGCCGGGCATAGCGAGCCTTTGCCTGAGATGGTGCGCGAGATCTCGTCTTTGGATTATCTGCCCGCGCGCTTCTCTGTAACAGCCCTGCAGCAATACCTGCGCTGTCCACGGTTCTTCTATCTGCGGCAGGTGGAACGGATACCCGAGGCGGGCGGTCCTCGCGACTGGCTGCACGGTCTCTCTGCGAGCGAGCGTGGTAACATCGTGCACCATGCTATGGAGATACTCGGCAGGCGCGGTCTCGAACCCGGGGCGATCGAGCAGGCGGTGCTCAGCGCGACAGATGGCGGGGAGATTGCATCACGAGTTGATGACAGGCAACGCAACAGGTTGATGGAGACGATCTCCTGGGTGGTGAATGACGCGCGCCTCGAAGACGGCGAATCGCTTTATCGCAACTGGGTGGCGCAGGCACGAAGATTGCGCGCGGAGGTAACGTTCGTGGCTCCTCTCAGGACCGCGCGCGTCGAGGGTGTGATCGACGCGATAGTCGAGGATGGCGACGGGAAGATGCGCCTACTCGACTACAAGACGGGTGAGATTACCGATCTGAAGCGAGATCGATATGAGTTTCAGATCGGCCTGTACTGCGCTGCAGTACGGGGGATTACCGGCTGCATCCCGGTTGCCGCCGCACTGGTGCTGCCCGACAGTCGGCAAGTCGTGCATCTAAGACCCGAAGAGGTAGCGGATCGGGCGCTGCAGGCGGTCGAAGAGATCATGGAAGGGATATCAACCCGCAGATTCGACCGCGTGGCATGCCGGCCCGATCGCTGCGCCCTTGCGTACGCCTGTGAAACTGCGTAGTATGCCATAGTCAGTCCATCAGTCTCTGGAGCCTGCGGACGTGTTTGCTCGTGAGTGCATCTGACGGTGCTTCGGCGTACGATTGGCGGCACGCGGGAAGTTGAGGCACCGGTGCCTTGAGAGTGCGCCGATGAATCGAAGAGGAGCCCTGCGCGGCCTCTGACCCGCCCGCCGATCCGCGCGTCAGACGGCGTATCTGCGGCAACCATGCTGGATTGTCGTCTTCCGGCCACCTTTGTATCCATTGCCCTTCGGGGGTGTAAAAGATGTCCGATGATCCCGCCGCGCGGCTTGAACAGCTTGAACGGACCATCCGCGAGCGAGATGAGCAGATACATGCCATACATCGTATCACCAGTGCGCTCAGCGGGATAGTCCGCCAGCAGGACCTGATTCGCGAGGCGCTGGAGGTATCGCTTGAGTTGGTGGACGCGGGGGCGGGCTCAATCATCCTGTACGATGAGGACGAAGAAACGCTGGTCTTCACTCACGTTGTGGGGCCGAGCGCCGATCAGCTTCTCGGGATGGAGCTTGAGCCGAGTCAGGGAATCGCCGGGGCCGTCTTCGCCTCCGGTGAACTCCGGGTCAGCGAGGACATGAACTCTGAGGAGGAGCATGATAAAGAGGTCGGCGAGCAGGTTGAGTACATCACCAGGAACATGGTAACGGTTCCGCTCAAGAGCATCGAGGGTGACCCCATCGGCGTCATGCAGGTGCTGAACAAGGCGGAGGGCATCTTCACGCAAGCGGACGTTGACATCCTCGCGATCCTCGGCGCCCAGATTGCCTCCGCAATCGAGACAAGTCGACTGCACGAGAAGGCCCGCCTGGCGGAAGTCATCCAGTTTATCGGGCATATCAGCCACGACGTGAAGAACATGATAACACCGGTGCAGACCGGCGCCGAGACGCTTCAGTTCATGATCGATGACATGTTCGGACGGCTCGATCCCGTCTGCTCGGATTGCGATGATGAGTTTGCGGAGCGGATCGAGCAGGCCGTGAGCGAGGTGCGTGATTTCTACCCCGAGATGGTCGGGATCATCGTGGACGGTTCGACTAACGTTCAGGAGCGCACGAGGGAGATATCCGACTGCATCAAGGGCATGGTCAGCAAGCCGACCTTTGCTCCGGTCAGTCTCGAAGCTCTCACCCAGCGTGTGATTGAGCCACTGGGTCTGGTCGCAGAGAGCGCGGGGGTCACCCTGCTGCATGAATCCAGCGATTGCCCCGGTGAGATCATAGCCGACGAGAAGCAACTCTACAACGCGATTTACAATCTCACCAACAATGCGATTCAGGCCTGCGAGGAGGACGACACCGTCACGGTTCGGATCGGGACGGTCGCTGAAGGTGAGTGGCCGGAGGGCGACTGTGCCACGATTCAGGTCGCCGACACCGGTTCGGGGATTCCTGAACACGTACGCGAGAAGCTTTTCACAGATGACGCGATAAGCACGAAACCGGGTGGCACAGGTCTCGGCACGCGCATAATCGGCGATGTTGTGCGGGCTCATGACGGCACAATAGAGGTGGAGAGCGAGGTCGGTGCAGGAACTACGATGACGGTAAAACTGCCACTGACATCCGCAGAGGTCTGAGTGCGCTTCCTGGCTTCAATCAGGGATGGAGACGCTTCCCCTCTGAGATCGGATGGGGAGCGCCAGGCCTGTTCGCCGATTCAGCAGGCATTCACGTTGATGCAATAGTGAGGAGAGTTTATCCATGGATCCGTTCGACTTTCACAATCCGGTTCGCCTGCGCTTCGGGGTCGGCGTGTTCGACGAGATAGGTGGTTGCGCATCCGACTATGGGTCTGACGCGCTGGTCGTGACCGGAGCTTCGTCGGCCCGCAAGAGCGGTCTGCTCGATCGCACGCTGGAGCGTCTTGAGGAGGCCGGGGTCGCAGCCACAGTGTTCGATCGCATCATGCCCAATCCCACCGACGAGATCGTCGACGAGGGCGCCGAGCTTGCGCACGAGCACGGAGTAGATCTGATCGTGGCGCTGGGAGGCGGTTCGCCGATGGATGCCGCGAAGGCCATCGCCATCGCGGCCACCCACGAAGCGCCGATACGAGACTATCTGAGAGTTGAGGACCGATTGGAGGCGACAGAGGCAACGCTCCCCCTTATCGCGGCAACGACCACCTCGGGAACCTCATCCGAGTTGACGCCGTTCGCCGTGATAACAACGGTGTCGGCCACGATGAAGAGCGCGATTCGCAGCCCCTACATCTTTCCGAGGGTTGCGATCGTAGATCCAGAGGCGACGATAACCTGTCCGGAGAGTGTAACCGCCAACACGGGGGTTGATGTGCTGGCCCACCTGATGGAGGGGTACTTCTCGACCGAGGCCAACCCGCTCACCGATCTGTTCGCCGAACGCGGGATAAAGCTTGTCGGGCGATGGCTGCCCAGAGCGGTCAAGGATTGCGAGGACATCGAAGCACGTGAGATGATGTCCCTCGCGAACGTTTACGCCGGATACGTGCTGTCAAACTGCGGTGCCAGCGTGATGCATGGACTTGAGCACCCCATCAGTGCGCTCCACCCGGAAGTTGCCCATGGCGCGGGCCTCGCAGTCATGATGATAGCCTACGCGGAGCATTACTGGGACCGCGATCCCTACCGCTTCGGGCGCATTGCCCAGCTTCTGGGCAGAGGCATCGCCGACGCGCCGGTGGAGCAGTCCGCGGAGTTCGCCTCAGATGCGCTGCGCGGGTTGCTGGCGAGCATCGGACTCGACATTGGCCTCGAGGATCTCGGTGTAGCGCTGGAGGAGATCGAGCGCATCGTCGATGACGCTCTCCTTTACATGGGCGGCGCGATCGCAAAAACGCCCATCGACCTGAGCCGCGATGACCTGATAGACCTGCTTGAGGACAGCTTCACCTCCCGGTGAGTCTGCCATGAATGAGCAATCGCGAGCCACTGTCGAATCCAGGGCTTCGGTCGTCGGCATCGGCGTTCGCTTTGGTGGCGAGGTGACGCTCAGTGTCGCTCCCGCCGAGATCGGGACGGGGATCGCGATCGAGCGGGCCGACCTGGGTGTGAGGTGGCCGCTGGACCTCGCACATGCCTCCGCAGGGCCCGGGTGCAGTTTGTCCGGTGCGGGGGAGGCTGCAGTGACCTTCGTCGAACACATCCTCGCGGCGCTCTACGCCCGTGGAATCACCGATTGCACTGTGACGGTCGATGGACGTGAGGTGCCGTTGCTGGACGGCAGCGTCGCGCCGCTGCTCTCGCTCATCGACGAGGCGGGCGTCGTGCGCTCGGGAGAAAGGATCGCGCCTGTTGTCATCGATCAGCCGCTGCTGGCCGCCGATGACGAGAGAGCCGTCTGCGCGCTTCCGGGAGAGGGGGCCGCATTCACCTATGCGCTGCGGTACGAGCATCCGTTGATTGGCAGGCAGTTCGCGAGCTTCCAGCCCTCGAGAGAAGACTTTGACAGCGCACTCGGATCAGCGCGCACCTTCATCACCATAGAGGAGGCCGAGCAGGCACAGCGGGCAGGATTGCTTGCTGCGGGAAGCGAAGAGAACAGCATAGTGGTCTATCCCGACCGTCTCTCGGATGATCCGGAGCTGCCTGACGGCTTCGCACGTCACAAGCTCGTCGATCTGCTGGGAGATCTGTATCTTCTCGGACGTCCCGTAATCGGCCGCTTCTTCGCCTTTTACAGCGGGCACGACCTCAATCACAGGATGGCGAGAGAGATAACTGAGTGGTGCGACTATGAAGAGTAACGCGAGCTGACGGCTGACCTCAGCAACTGATGAACGGCACCCGGCGGCAGTGTGGATCACCCGATCCGAAATCGCCGCCAGGAGGTATGGCGAGGGATCAAGTAACCAACGACTGCGGGACCCCGTTAAGTCAACTGGCTGTGCCCACTGTCACATATGCAACGTAAGCTGTTTCTGACCTCACACAACTCTCGCAAGGGGATGATCGTATGCAGTACCGACGCTATGCAGATACCGACATCATGCTGTCCGCACTTGGCTTTGGCGCGATGCGTCTGCCGAAGGACGACGATTTCGCCGTCGAGTGCATGGTTCATGCGCTCGAGAACGGTGTGAACTTCATAGACACTGCGCCCGGTTACCGGGGAGGGGACGAGCCTGAACCCGGCTCCAGCGAGAGACTCGTGGGGAAGGCCATAAAGGCCGTGCCACGCGAGGAGATCTATGTCTCCACCAAGAACGCCACCGGCTCCCCAAGCGCTGAGGGCTGGCGCGAGGGTCTGGAGACCTCGCTGAAGCATCTCGACACCGATTATATCGACTTCTACCAGCTTGTGCATTCGATGAAGTGGAAGAGTTACACTGAGAAGTTCCGGCCTAACGCATGGGAAGAGGCACTAAGGGCGCGGGAGGAAGGGCTTGTACGCAGCTTCGGGTTCTCCTCACATGACACTCCGGAGAACATCCTGAAGCTGCTCAAGGAAGGCATATTCGATAGTTGCATCATCCAGTACAACCTTCTCGACCGCAAGAACGAGCCGGTGATCGACTACGCGCGCGCGAACAACATCTCGGTCCTCGTGATGAGTCCGGTCGGCGGTGGAAGGCTGGGCACGCACTCGGAGAAGCTGGAGGGGCTGGTGCCTGGAGTAAGCTCAACCGCGGAACTCGCTCTGCGCTTCGTTCTCAGCAATCCGGGCGTAACTTCGGCGCTGTCAGGCATGAACACCATCGAGATGATCGACGAGAACATTGCTACTGCGTCAGTACAGGAACCACTCTCCTCGGAGGAGCGGCGGGCAATCGATAAGTCTGTCGAGGAGAATCGGCGTCTCGCCGAGCTATACTGCACCGGCTGCGATTACTGCATGCCCTGCCCGCAGAACGTCGGTATCCCGCAGATCTTTTCGGCGATGAACACTCACCGCGTATGGGGCCTGACCGATGTCGCGAAGCGACAGTATACGCGCCTGGGCCCGGATCATCGCAACGGTCTCTTGCAGGCGGACGCATGCGTAGAGTGCGGGGTGTGCGAGGACAAGTGCCCGCAGAACATCCCGATTATCAAACAGCTCAAGGAGTCCCATAAGGCGTTGAGTGAGTGAGCGAGTCACGGCAAGTGCGGTCGTCAGCCTTTGCATCGGAACCCTCCGGAGGACTGATCCCATGTCCGACATGCCCATGACCACGCTCGGCTCGCTGGAGGTCTCGCGCTTCATCGTTGGCGGGAATCCGTTCAGCGGCAACTCGCACCGATCGGCGGAGCTATCCGCGAAGATGCGCCGATGGTGGACCGTCGCGCGCATCAAGGACTGCCTGCGCGAGTGTGAGAGTCTCGGCGTAAACGCTCTTCTTGCGCGCGGTGACAATCACATCCAGCGGCTGCTGCTCGAATACCGCGATGAGGGCGGAACGATCCAGTGGATCGCTCAGACCGCGCCCGAGCGCAAGTCCGTTGAGGCCAACATCCGACAGATCCATGGAGCGGGAGCGGAGGCGTGCTACCTGCACGGCGGCATGGCGGACGGCATCTTCCGAGAGGGCGATCCGGAGGTGATGCGCGACTGGATCGCGCTCATCAAAGACCTCGGAATGGTGGCCGGACTCGCCTCACACAACCGGCGCTTTCCGCTGCTCGCTGAGGAGATGGATCTCGGCTGCGACTTCTATCTGTGCTGCTTCTACGACCTCTACGGCCGCGGAGGTGAGTACTACGAGGCTGAGGACCGTGTGGCGATGTGCCGAACCATACGGCAGCTCGACAGGCCCTGCGTAGCCTACAAGATTCTCGCCGCGGGCCGGAACGAACCGGAGTCCGCCTTCAAGTATGCGTTCTCCGAGATTAAGCCGGGCGATCCCGTCTGCGTGGGGGTGTACACCGAGCATCATTCCGACCAGATCAGGGAAGACGTGGCCCTGACGATTCGCTTCGGCTGATGGCGGGTAACGCCCTTGTCTCGCGTCGGGCAATGTGGTAGAATGACTGTGAAACTGGTGGGGAGAGGTGGCCGAGTGGCTGAAGGCAGTCGCCTGCTAAGCGATTAAGGGGGTATAAGCCTCCTTCGAGGGTTCGAATCCCTCCCTCTCCGCCAGACGGCAGCAACGAAAGCAACGGCAGAAACGATGGCGAGGGCAGCAACCGCTGGCCGAAGCGTCGATGTCAAGCGCCCGTAGCTCAGTGGATAGAGCACTGGCCTCCGGAGCCAGGGGTCTCGCGTTCGAATCGCGACGGGCGTACCATGATCGATCCGCAGCGCTCGATATGCACAAAGTGGCATTTCGGGCACTTTGAAGTGCGCCGGTAGCTCAGTGGATAGAGCGCCGCCCTGCGGAGGCGGAGGTCCCGCGTTCAAATCGCGGCCGGCGTACCATGATTCTTCCGGCGGCTCCGCATAGTTCGCGGAGCCGTTGCAGCGAGAAGATAACACGGTCGGGCAGCGCATGCGCCGCTCGATCACCTGCGCCCCCGTAGCTCAGGTGGATAGAGCAGCAACCTCCTAAGTTGAAGGTCGCCCGTTCGACTCGGGCCGGGGGCGCCACAGAGGTGTTCTCGGGCGCCGACCAGGCGCGTTCGATGTGTAGCAGGAGGCCGTAAGAGTGGCCTCGAAAGATTCGCAGCGGTGAGGTGGCGGAGCCTGGCTGATCGCGCTCGCCTCGAAAGCGAGTAGGCCCGCAAGGGTCTCGTGGGTTCGAATCCCACCCTCACCGCCATACGGCAGTGACGCAAGTAACGGAATAGACGGTCAACGGCAGGCACGGGAACGGCATACGGCGGGCAACGGCTGCAGAGAGCACCGAGGGCAGATGCCGAGTCATTGCACGAAGCGCCCCAGGATCCTTGACAGTTTGATTCGCAACGGCAGAGAGTGCGGGCGAAGGTGGGCCGCAATGCCGCACGCGCTTACCGTATCCCATGCGTGATAGTTCGTTCAGGCGGAGAGGTGACCGAGTGGCCGAAGGTGCTCGCCTGGAGAGCGGGTAGTCCCGCGAGGGGCTCGTGGGTTCGAATCCCACCCTCTCCGCCATACGGCAGCAACAGTAGCAACGAAAGAAACGACAGTAACACCAAAGAAACTGACGGCTGGCGCAAGCGGCGAACGATGGACGGACAACCGGAGAATGGACGATGTCAGCCGTTGTCGTTGTGCCCCCGGCGTCTCCGCCGGGGAGTCGATGAGCAGCAGAGCCGCTATCATAGATGTCGGGGGGAATAGCTGCGAGATCTACGTGACCTGCTCGTCCGGCAAACATTGCCGGGGGTGATGGACGTCAGTAAGACAAAGCCTTCGCCCACTCCGTTGAAGTTGCGTGGGATAACTGTGTGAAACCGAGGCATTGCTGCTTCTGGCGCGGGACGTGCGTTACGTGGACGGACAGGCTGTCGAAGAATTGCGGGCAGTCAGCGAGGAAGTCGGTAAGATGATTGAGGAGCCTCGCGCCTCGTTGTTCCCGATGCAGTTGCATCTCTGCCGCCGGCCGTCACTGTCGCAAGCTGTCGTAAGTCAATGCTGTCGTAGGCATCACTGCCGTAAGTCTTTACTATCGTGTTTTTCGTTACTTCTGCTTGTTTGGTTACTGTCGTGCGTCGGTTGTGCTAGGCGGGGGACTGGCGGTACCCTGAACCCACAATCCGCCATAGTGGGGCCGAATTCCCGCCCGAGGATTCGTCGCTTGGCGTCTGACCCTCGTAAGTGGTGATGAAGGTTGGGTCCCGCGCAAGGAGACAGCCGCTGAATCCCGTCAGGCCCGGAAGGGAGCAGCGGTAGGCGGCAAGTCTTCTGTGCCGCGGATCACCTGGCTGGAGCTAACTGCAAGGGTAACGGTCGGGCGGCGTCTTCGACGACCGGGTGCACAACCGAGTTACGGCAGCGAACATGAGAGCGCCTGTCACGCACGATGACGGGACAGGCGGCAGTTCC
>PXBW01000138.1 GCA_003566775.1 candidate division WS1 bacterium | reverse complement strand
TGGGGGCAGAGCAATAGCGTGCATGCTGGCTCCCGTCGCGGCTGTTCTCGTCAGTGCTGGTTTAGGGTCAGCAGTGAGGTAGGGGCACCATGGCTCGATTTTTGACGCGCCGCTATGTGGCGGTGACCTCATATGAAGCTCAACGGCTAGCACGGTTGGATGGTACACCGATCCACCAGATCCGGCATACTCCAGATGTGTACCTAGTACATCGCACGGAGTGGTGGGCCTGGTGGTCGGATAAATGTCTGACCAATGCAGTATCCCTGCCAGATTCCCTGTGTCCGGAGGGTTTGTCGCCTGATGCGGTGGAACTGATTTCAGAAGTATGGGAAAGTGCCTCTCCACCACCTCAATGCGGTTGGAGTGTTTTAGCAAATGTTGAGGCAATCGTGAAGCGAGAACGGCTCACGATTGAGCGGCTAATCATGAGTCCTCTACAAAGTGAGTCTTTGGAGAAGTTGACGGTTCGGTTTCGGGGTGGAGATTGGGACGTGTTGTACTGCTACTTCCAATTTCTGCAGGATAGCTACTTGTGCGAGATCAGCCAGGAGTTAACCGCTTTCCTGGACTAGGACAGGTGTAGGTTGTTCACACAGGTACAAGAGATGCTATCCCCTCTTTCATATAGAGCATCCTAAACCTCTCAGCCGCCTTAGAGCTAATTTCTGTAGCTTTGCTGAAATAGTCCAACGGACCTGCCTTATGCCAGTCCCCATACCTGAGCGACCATTACGATGAAAAGCTGGAGTTGATGGTGATCCTGATGAAGGATTTCCCTAAGAAATAAGCCGCCGTTCTTGCGTTGCAGCCTCCATACGCTTCTGCAATTAGAAGTCCCCGCTACCTCAGAAGCGATCGGACGCCACGAAGACAGTAGGGTAAACCAATTCCTGATATAGTGTATAGTACATATACACTATATAGTTTTTATGTACTATACTTGGTTGAGTTGGGTGTTATCGTAATTTACCTTCCTGCTAGGTTACTGCCTGGTAAAAGTTTCCGGGTTGCTAGAGGTGCCTTGCGAAAAATAAAGGGTAGGCCCTTTATGCAAGGAGAATTCCCAGTGGAAAAATTTTTCGCGTGGAAAGAAGAGGTTGAAAGCTCTATGACGTCTATTTCTGATAGGCTCCAGCAAAGAGGAGGCGATAAAGAGAAGCTTCTCAGTGATTTGGAGGAAATTGCCGATGACATTGAGGCAGCTTCAGCGGAGGTCAGCAAACTAGGTTCAAAAGACTATCTTGAGGTTCTCAATTTATATCTCACAAAATTTCCTCTTTTCCCATCAAAGCCTAAAGAATTTAGCAAAGACCTCGACAGTTTTAAGTTTCTCGTGGCTAAGGCTTTACGTATATCGGCAATGGGACAAGGCGGTGACGAAGTGGCACTTCAATTTTTACAACAACGGGCTATTGATGATGTACGTTCAACGAGCTATCGTGTTTTAGCCAATAACAGAGAAGACTATCTGACGGAGTTCAGCCGAATGGCGTCCCTGTACGATAACTCCTTTACGGGACAGTTTTATCAATACCTAGCAGAAAACTTTTGAGTACCGTAACTTAAGACATTCCAATTTCTTGCTCTAACTTTCGGGCTTCGGCAATTCTTCTCTGCCTTTCGCTAAAGTCTTTTAGCTGGGTTTCTACTTCCTCAGCCAAATTCCCTATTGATTGCTGAATTTCCTCCATGTCAGAAATTGATATAGCTTCCGCTTTCAGTTTTTGCTCTGCAAATTGACTTACCTTCGATAACTTTATTTTAATATCTAGCAGTAGGATAATTCGATTAAATAAATGGTCTTCGACAGTCGTTTCCTTAGCAGATATAACCTTCTCAAACTGAGTCTTTTCTCTTTCTCTAGCGACGTGAATTTCTTCTACTCTTGCCTCAATATTCGTTTTTTCTAATTTAAGAACTCGGTTTTCTTTAATCAGCCTTCGACTTTTACTTATAAGTTTTCTGGTTCTCGTATCTGCAAAGAATATGATAGCTAGAAGCAGAACAAACAAACCCGTAACACTATAAATGGTGAAGATTCGCTTATCTTCTGGTAGATGCTCTATAACAAAAGGGACGACGGCAACCTGAAGAAGTGCCAATATAGCCAGAAATCTTTGTCCTTTAGGCAGACTGGCAATCGGGTTGACGAGTTGGCCTAGCCAATTGAATAGGCCATTCACAGCTTCTGTCATGTAGAGACTCCCTGTTAGCTATCGCGCTACTGATAAATTTAAGATTGACCAGTGGATAACAAGCTAAATTTCAGCCTAAGTATACCAAAGTTATAATTCTTGATAGCCCTCGCTGACGAAGATGCAACCTTTTGAAACGATGTTTCTTCAAGAGCTTGGATTAAGATAGCCTGGAATGGCTGAAACAAGTCGACTAATAGTACACACAAACTACAACGGAAGGTGAAGTGGCTTTAATCGTCTTGAAAGATGATTTGGGCATCTAAAGCCAAAGTTCTAGTTCAGTTATTCAACAGAAGCAGACAATAAACCATTACTCATCAGGATCTTGCTGAGCGTAACGTAAAGCGCTTCCTGACTTTCTCGAGTGTGATTTAAGAAAATGGTTCCTTCAGAAAAGCCAGCATCTTCATCACTGTAGAATGGGGAAATGCTATGCTTTGCCTGGCCAGGAGCAATGGCCCAAGCAGCTTTGACAATATAATCATATCCCTGAGACGTGTTTGCACGAATTGTCTTCTTATATTTATACTTATCTGGCCAAATTGATTTACCTCCCAAGGTGGGGTCAAAAGTAACTATGTTTGGGTGGCCCAGATCTCTAAAAAATTCCAGTGAAATATCTGGGGTATGCTTCCACTCACTCTTTGGTTCTCCTTCATAGGCAGGTTGCCAGAACCCATAAGAATTTTCAGGCCAAGCACCGTCAATGAATTGATGCTTCTTCTCAAAGTAAACCTTTAAATTCAAACCCGGATCTTGGGGGTGTTCTAGTTCACAATATTGGGAGTTAAACCTTGGATTCCCATACAGCGGAGATTTAGAAGCAGATGATGTCTTCCTAAAGCCCATTTCTTCTAGGGCAGAAACAATTTTTAGTAGGCACCACCTTTCATATACCTCTTGAAAAGGCGCAACCTGAAACTTAATCACTTCGTCTGAAATGTTTATATAGTTTAATATCCCATCTATCCTTGCTAATATCTTCCAGACTGTGGAGTAGCGATCGTCATAGTATAGTAATTCTGAACTGAAATTTAGACTGGGAGGGCGATAATCTCGGTCTAGGAAAGAAAAACACTTGATATAGTAGCCAAACTTATCAACTTGCTCTTTTATGTCTTTCAACTCGTTGTGATGCTGCCTGATATCAGCCTCTAGCTTATTTTTGTGGGCTCCACTATATATACCAGATTTAATTTTTTTTAAATCTTCAATATATTGTTTAATCTCATCTGAGATATCTTCTAAATAACCCAAAACTCTTTTTATGCATTGAAGGGAAATATAATTTTCTTCAATATTGTGAGTTGCATCTATTTGCGTTGAGATGTAGTTATCTGGAACCGCTCGCCCACCTATAGTTTGATAACTTTGTACTGTAACAAAACCACAACTTATGTGCCCACTCGATAGCGAATTAGACTGTGCTCCTTGCAAACTGTAAAAACTATGTCGTGCATAGTTTCGTTGAGCTGGATTAGCAACGATTTTGGCTATTGCCCTGCCTAGATCGTCCAAGTAAGGCTTTATTCGCCAATATACAGCAAGGATTTCAGAACTGGGTGACTCTTCATCGCTAGAAGCGCCTACTTCAACTTCCTGCTCAAAGGGAGAAGTAATATCAGCTTCTTGATTAATCGACTCTAAACCTTGCTTCACTCCCTCATAGACGTTCTCGTACCAAGCATCATAGCCAAGTTCGATAACGGTTGAAGCTAATTCCTCAGTTTCGGTTAGCAGAGGAGTTTGATCATCGTCGCAGAGAGTAATTTCAGCTTTTGCAGCACACCAAAACTCTCGACTGATTCTAGTAATATCCTCTGTCTCTGCGGCCCAATAAGGATGATTGGAGAAATCATATCCCAGTTTTAATGAGATAGAATAGTCGTTCCGCCATCGCCGGATAGGATCAGTTCCTAAGTATAGGTAAAGATATTGTGGTAAATCACCTGAGTAGCCAGGTAACCTAACCGAGAAATCCATGCTCTTCTTATTTCCAGCAAAGATATTTTTGGTTTTTATTTCGTTTGAAACTTGCAGGTCAATAGGCACAAATCGCCCATTGCCATCTCTAAGATATATTTCAATTTTTCCGTACTTCAAAGTCAAGACAGACATAGGAATGAAGAAAATTAAAAGGCGGATTGGCCAGGATAACCAGCTTTGATTTTCTCAATTATTTTTGTCGATTGCTTCAAGTGACCTTGCTGAAACTTTTCCATGGTTTTGACAAGGGTTTTTCTGTAGCTCTCCTCACCTTCAAAACGGTTGTAGCCTGGTAGTTTTGACAGGAAGATAGAAGATATGATCTCATCAATCACTTCTTCTATGACTGATTCTGTTGTATTAGAACCTTCTAGCTCTACATAGGGATGGGCTTCGAGGTGAGCAATTGCTGTATCAATTGTTCTAAATCCAAATGCTGCTCCTGATGCTGAGCCAAGGTCATAAAGAACATCCAAATAGGCATGAAATTGGGCCAGCACCTGGTTGGCAAACGGCACGGGAGAGCTTTTATTTTTAGAAAAGTCTACAACTCTTTCCTTAGAAGGAGTTATCCTAATCAAAACTGAACGGTCAAGGACCTTGGGGCTCAATGCTTTAGAAGCTGAGTCAGTATTGATAGTTGCGAAGAGCTTAAGGTTAGATGGGATTAAGACGCTCTGGCCTGTTTCCTGGCAAACTGTCATCTCAGCGCTTTCGGATTCCATAACAGAGAGCACCTTAGCGAGATACTGCTCAGGCTGCGCCAGATTGAATTCATCTAGACAGACGAAGAACAATCGATTTATGTCTGCAATGTGGTGATGCTCAGCTCTTTTTAGAAACTTGAAGAAATTAGTTGGGTGAAATTGCTCAGTGATCTGGCTGTAGAAACCCAACAGGTTCTCAGAGGAGAACCAAGAAGGTAAAACTGGTTCCAGCAAGTGAAACTCTTCGCGATAGCTCTTATAGGTCAAATCTCGGTTGAAATATTCTGCGAGAAGCGAGACTAGTTGGGTCTTTCCAGACCCAGGTGGACCTGCCAGGATAGCAAGGCGAGAATGTTTGTTTTGAGTGTGGGTCCAAACCTGTCTAAGTACAGAGGGTTCATAGCTAAAGCCCTGATCAGAGACAAATTCTTCAAAGCCTCTAAAGCTGATTTCAGTACCAGTTTCGTAGGGCCTTAGCTCTACATGAATTTCCTGTTGTTGGGCAGGCTGAATTTGCTGTGATTCCTCAGCTTCGGCTTTCTGAAGATTTTTTTTAGGAGCTTGTTTAGCAACCTGGAGTAGTGCTTCGAGAATTTCAGAGTTCTGGTTAGCCTGTGATTTAAGTGCGTTTGTGAGTGATTCCAGGCTTTCCTTCAGATCTTCAGACAGATGAAGTGTTGTCTCGGTTTTAGGAGAAACCGAGACGTCTAGATCTTCTGGTGAATCTATGGGTTCGTACAAG
>PXBW01000163.1 GCA_003566775.1 candidate division WS1 bacterium | reverse complement strand
GTGCGCAACTCGCAGTGTGCGCACGCGGCGCACAGGTGTCGGATCTGGCTACAGATACTACAGCCCGGGGCTGGGGCGGTGGGTGAATCGGGATCCGATTGGGGAGCGTGGGGGGAGGAGTATTTACGCGTTTGTGGAGGGCGATCCCATCGGCGGCGTTGACTCCTTGGGGCTGCGGATCTTCGTTGGCGGGCTTAGGATGTACCACCAGGGCGCGGGATCGTTGCGGCCCGCCCTTCGCGATGGGACGCGGGCGTTCGCGGAGCGAATCCTTGGCGCCCTGCAGACGGGCGTGGCGAAGCCCAATTGCGAATGCATCGTTCTCAGGCTTGCCGATCCATCGGTTAGCGGACCCGCGGTTGTGGCATGGGAGATTCTGGCTGAGGATGGGCGTGATGCGGCTTCGCCCGTCTGCACTGAAGCTCCAACGGTGAGGCGCTTGCGCGACCTGATAGAGAGCCCGAAGCACGTGTTCATTTGGCGGATTGACGTTGACGGTCAGAATAGCTATGCGGGGGGCGTGACTCCGATCAATCGCCACGCGATGAATGTGTACATAGACCCGGAAGTGCGGATTCGCATTCCAACAGAGGATGACGATGGCGGGCTCGGTCCGCCCGAGCGTGTGCAATTGGGCGACGTCGTCTGGCATGAGGTCGTTGGGCATGCCGGCCTCTGGGCAAGAGGCGATGACTGGAGGCATCCGCGTGAGCCATGGAACCGCATCGGAAGCGGGTCAACACAGAGAGACCCGGTACTGGAGATCGAGAACGAGTATCGGGACTGGGTGGGCCGCCCGCGTACCTATCCGAGATATCGTCCCAGTTGGTGGCGGCCATGAGAACTCGCATCTACTTGCTCGGGTTCGGCGTGGGCATCGGCGTCTTGGCTGTGGGACTCGGGATCGGATACTGCGGCTGCGGCCGTGAGCGTGAGCCGTTGGACAGGTCGCAGGTGGTGGCCCGGACGGAGACCATTGCCCAGGCATTGCGTCTGCATTTCGCGGACCACGGGCGTTTGCCGGATCGCTTGCACGACTTGATACCGACGTATCTGTCCTCACCTGCAGATTTGCTCATCCTGCCGCCAGGATCACCGCAGCATGCCGGCGGGATGGCGCTATGCTATCTGCCAAAAGACAGACTTACGCCGCCGCTCTATCTTATTGGAGATCGTTCGCCGGAGCGGTGGGGGGGCACACCGGCGATAGCATTCACCTCGGCACCCATCAACGGCGAGGAGCGCTTCGTGATAGATGAGGACTTCCAGGTATGGTCGTGGGGCGAAGGGGCTCTTGTGCACTGGCTGCTCGGGAAGGTGGTGTTAGAGCGGGGTGACGCGACACACGGCGCGGGGGGCAGGTGACGGGGCGCGCGTGGCCTGCCGTTGTCGGGAGGCGGTCGAAGGGCGAGGTTCGCACAGCGTTACAGAGTGCTTGACTGCGGCGTTCCAGCGAGGAAGACGTCGCGCGAGCAGTGCGCGTCTTAAGCAGTGCGCTCCGCTGCCGGATAAGGCACTTCCGGGCTTGACTGCCCGGCCGGTCCGATCCATCATCCCGCCGTCATGGGCTATCACCTGAAAGCGGAGGCCGCAGCGCGGCCGCGGGAGGAGGGGGGCGCAACTCGGCATGCGCGCCCGCCCCGCGCGCGTGTCGGCTCTGGCTAGCCACAGTTCAAGGAGATCTCGTCGCTTCGTCTCTTGCCCCGCATTGGAAGCGGCATGGAGGAACTGGAAACGTGAGCCGTCGGAGCCGCATAGCCGATGAGTCCCAGACTGCCGAGTGGAAGCTGTCCTTCGGCGAATGGAAGGAGATCGTTGAGACCTGTGCCGCCTTTGCCACGGCGGAGGGCGGCACGATCCATGTCGGTATCTCTCCGGGCGGCGAGCGCGTTGGCGTCGCAATCGGCAAGGGGACGCTGGAGGGGATCGCCAACAAGATCAAGACCAATACCGATCCAGCTCAGTTTCCGTCGATCGAGGTGAAGGGCGAGCCGTCCTCGGCGGTGGTGGAGATTCACGTCCGACCGGAGCCGATCAAGCCCGTGTGGGCGTTCGGGCGCCCGGTCAAGCGCGTCGGCCGCACCAACCAGTTTCTGAAACGCGACGAGGCGCAACGTCTACTGGAGATCTCTACCGGGCGGACATGGGATGCACTGCCTTGCGAGGGTTTCGTGCGGACCGATATCAGTACGAAAGCTTTGCGCGACTTCCTGCGCCGGGCCGAAATGCCGATCACCACGCCGTTCCAGGATGCCATCCGCAATCTGAAACTGGGCGACAAGCGACATGTTTCCCATGCGGCGGCTTTGCTGTTCAGCGAGTTTCCCCAGCGGTTCTTCATCGATGCCAAGGTCAAGTGTGGGCGGTTTCTCCCGGGCAGCCTCACTCGGTTTCTGGACGAACGGACGATCGAGGGGTCGGTACTCCAGCAACTTGACGAAGCCATGGCCTTCGTGACACGCAACACCCGCCAGGCCCTGGTGGTTACCGGAAAGCCGCAGCACGACATCGTTCCGGAATACCCCGATGCGGCCGTCCGCGAAGCCATCACCAACGCGCTCTGCCACCGCAGCTATACGGACGTTGGCGCCATTCAGGTGCGCATCCATGACGACTGCCTGGAAGTCTGGAACCCGGGGAAGCTTCCGCCCGATTTGACCATTCGTTCGCTCTACCGCCGCCATGGTTCATACCCTCGTAACCCGCTGCTGGCCGGCGCCATCTTCCGTACGCGCCTGATCGAGCAATGGGGCACAGGGACTCTCCGAATCATTGACGCCTGCCGTCCGCACGGGATCGCGGTGGAGTTCGAGCAAGCCGAGGGCATGTTCATCGCCCGACTCCGGAAAGCGCAGGCGGGGCAAGTCACCCCACAAGTCACCCCACAAGTCACCCCACAAGTCACCCCACAAGTCATTTCGGTTCTTGCGGCGGCTGAGAATGTGGCCACAGCGGGGACACTGCAACAGGCCGCCGGGCTCAAGGACCGGGTCCATTTCCTGAAGGCATACCTCGAGCCGCTATTGAAGGCAGGCTTGATCGAACGGACCATCCCCGACAAGCCTCGCAGCCGCATGCAGAGGTATTGTCTCACGGCCAAGGGCCGCGACGTACTCTCAACACCGCCCCCCGGGAATAGGGAGCGCGGGCCATAGCAGTCTCACGTCTCAACACTCAACACACCGCTTGTGGGCTGGGATGAAGTGAGCCTCGGGGTTGGTCCGCATATTGTTGCAGAACGCTTGGCCGCTCGACGCACTGCAAGAACTGCGCCGCGGCCCCCCGCGCGAGCGCGGCGCGTCCTGAGCAGCGCCGCAGCATGAGACGCTTTCGAGCTTGACCGGCCGGCATGCCGCGGCGCAGCATGCCCGTGTCATGGGCTACGACCTGAAAGCCGAGGCCGCGGCCAGGCCGCGGGAGACGGGGTGCGCAACTCTGCATGTGTGCGCAGCGCGCGCGGGTGTCGGATCTGGCTACAGATATTACAGCCCGGAACTGGGCAGGTGGGTGAATAGGGATCCGATTGAGGAGTTGGGCGGTTTGAATCTGTATGGGTTCGTGGGGAATAGTGTTCTAGACAAAGTGGACATCCTAGGCCTCACTTCCGAACCCTGTCGCTGTGGTCCAGATATCACAGAGGTTTTCTATGAGTATCTGCGGTCTGTGCTATCGTACTTGCAGGATTTGCCGCGCCAAGATCGCGGAAGTATACGCGGCCTCCGCAGAATGTGGGAAATCGGAGACAATATCGATTTTTGGTATAGGGGACGCATTGAGGGCTGCGCAACGAAAGGCTGTGAGAACACAGTGCTCTTTGAAGGTGTTTGCGTGAGGTCTACGGTTCCGAACAACATTCTCTTCGGTTTCGTGGCGAATGCTATGCAAATACATCGAATGGACGCGACTGCGGGCGCAGGCATTCACAATCTGCTGAAGAGACAAGGATTTGAGGGGCCAGAACAAGAAGGAGCCTATAGCATAGGTTATCGCCTTTGGAGAGAAATGAACCGTAGAGGCGATATTTCGGATTCGGATTTACAATCGGCTGTTCGAAGGGACCGTGTGTGGTTTCCCGTTTGGAGCGTTTTGCCTTTTGGGTCGATGGCGGCGGCTGGCGAAGCATTCGAACACTGTCGCCCCTGCGGGAAGCAGGTTGAGCGTGCCGGGCTTGGAAGAGTTGGCATCGGGTTTTTTATGGGTTGGCCAGAATGAAGCCATCTCTAAAGATGATTATCCTTGTACTGGGGATTCTAATTGTGTGCGGGGTTCTTGCGGCTATCATAATGACGTATGTAATAGACATGTCATTGGCCGCTCAGATCCAGCACCATGGAGTCTGGGCTGCTCGGATCTATCGCGTTGATATGACAAGTGATGATTTGCGCAAAGCTATCACCGCCGCCATGTCTGATGCCAACCAAGCGGGGGATGATGCATTGATAAATCAATGGCATGTCTGGCCGAGCGACCATTGTGAAGCTGTGATGGAGGTAGTTCAGGGTCCTAGGACGATTGCTTACTGTGAACAAGCGACCCGTAAGGGGTTTTTGCATGTTCTGACTGACCGATCAGTTGAGTGGAGAAATAGGATTCCTGAGCGTTGCGAGAAGGTGCGAGATGAAGAGAACAGGATTGATGTTCTAGGTTCAGCCCTTGAGATGGGAGTTAACAGCACGAACGAAGAATCCGAACCGGATGCCGTTGACGGAGCCGAGGGAGAACAGACAAGAGACTGATGGAACCAGACCGAGCCATAGAGATCGTGCAGAGCCTTGCCGACCTGTCTGCCGTTGGCACAGGCAGGCGGGGTTGATCCGTACAGCGGCGAGCGGTTCCCGTCCGGCTCTCCCTACCAACAGGCCGACACGGTCCGGGCACTGCATCTGGCACTTGAAGGACTGGCGAAACTCCGCCGCTCGACATCCCGCAAGACCGGCCCCGGCCGGGCGTGGACGGAGGACGAGGAACAGGAACTGCTCCGCGAGTTCGACGCCAAGCTCGACCTGTCTGCGTGCGACGCACAGGCAGGCGTGGAGGAGATCGCCGCCAAGCACGAACGCACCAAGGGCGCGATCTGGGCCCGGCTCGAAAAGCTCGGCCGCATCCAGCGCAAGGACTTTCCGGGTTCGACACCGCATCCGCCTACGTCGGCCAAGGCCGACTTCGGCGTGACAGGTCCTCCGACCTCGAACAACGCGAGCTTCGCAGCTACGCCCCGGCCGGCTTCGCCGTCCGGTGGCGATGACGACAACATCCCTTTTTAGCCGTTGTTGTTCCTGTATCCCCGCTCGCTCCACGCCGCCCGGCAGGCAGGAGCCACGCCAACGCTGCGCGTTGTCATGTCTCCTGCGGTCTGCCGCGCGTCGCTCCGCTTCCTCCTTCGCTCGCAAGCAAGCTACGGCGGACAGGCTGCTATCGCCTACGCCGTTGTCATCCGCCGTGCTTGTGCCGCAGTCGCGGCACGGCACGTCGGCCGCCAACGGCTCCGGCTCTCCCTCCGGCCCTTGCACAAAATCTGCTTTCGCACATTTTGCCCCAGGGCCTCCGGGGCGGTGTTCGCTCCCGTTGGTCGCTCACCTCAACGCTGCGGCCATCGCGCCGATACTGTCGGCTCTGCTTCGCGCCGCCGCCATGATCGTCACGATCGCCTTCGCT
>PXBW01000071.1 GCA_003566775.1 candidate division WS1 bacterium | reverse complement strand
CCCTGGCAGCAATCTCTGTAAGGGAATGGAGGACAGCGATGAATGCTTCACTCATTCGCGTGATGATCGTGGCGCTCGTCTGCGCTGGTCTGGGGGTGGCAGGCACCATCGCCGGTTGCGACGGACGGAATGCCACTGAGACCATCGAACATCTTGAGCTTGAACTGTCGCAGATTGCGGATGGTTTCTCGCGACCGATACATGTGACATCTGCCGGTGATGGAAGCGGGCGCCTTTTCGTCACCGAGCAGACCGGTGCGATTCGGATTATCGATCCAGACGGACAGGTCCTGCCGGAGCCGTTTCTCGATCTCTCCGGCGTTGTGAATCCCACGGGAGAGGCGGGACTGCTTTCGGTCGCATTTCATCCGGACTACTCGAATAACGGCCGGCTCTTCGTGAACTTCGTCAGTGATCGCGAAGGTATAGCGCGCAGTTACGTTTCCGAATTCGAGGTGGATCCGGAAGATCCGAATCGGGTTCAGGCCGGTAGCGAGCGAGTGCTCTTCAGCGTAGATCAAGCGACGTATTATCACAATGGTGGGCTGCTGCTCTTCGGCCCCGACGGCTATCTCTGGTGCGGGCTGGGCGATGGCCACGGTCCGCCGGAAGTGGCTCAGGACAACTCCAACCTTCTGGGCGCGCTTCTGCGCATCGATGTCGACAATGGGGACCCCTACGGCATACCGAATGACAATCCCTTCGTTGACGATGCACAGGCCCGCGACGAGATCTACGCCTACGGCTTTCGAAATCCGTGGAGATTCTCGATCGACCACGAAACCGGGAGGATATTCGTGGCGGATGTGGGAGCAGATGACTGGGAGGAGGTCAACCTGGTCGAGGCCGGGGGCAATTACGGTTGGCCGATGATGGAGGGAACCCATTGCTACCCGCCGGGGACCGACTGCGATCCGACCGGGCTCGAGCTTCCGATCTACGAGTACACCATTCGCGACGTTGAGCACTGCGCGATCATCGGCGGGGAGGTCTACCGCGGTGAGCGTTATCCGGGCCTTGAGGGGGTGTACTTCTTCGGAGACTGGTGCTCAGGCGTCATCTGGAGCTTACTCGAACGCGACGGGGAGTGGGAGGCGCAGACGCAGCTTGACAGTAACCTGCGAATCTCCTCATTCGGCTTAGATGAGGACGGCGAGATGTATGTCGTTGACCTCGAAGGTGGGGTCTACCGGATGGATTTCCACCAGCCGGAGGACAATTGAAGGCGATACCTGACACGGGGGAGATCGGAACTCGCTGCTCGCGAGTCACGCGGGGCCGTGCAGCTATCGCATCAGATACTCAACGATGTAAGTGACGAAGGTGGCCGCAATCATCAGCACGGTGACGACGGACGTCACCACTGCCTGCGCCGGGGCGTCCGGCTCTGGAGATGGTCCCGCCGAGCACAGACATAGCGGTTTGATCTCAGGAAAGCCCGATGTGCAGCCCCCATAGGATCTGGAGGAAGGCGAGGCCCCCAAGGGCGTACCCGAGCACCATATGTGAGAGGCGCAGAGACTTGCGTCGCCTGATGATCATGCTGGGCAGCAGTTGGACCGCGCCGAATACGATCAGCGCGAGGCCGATCCAGCCGTGGGGGCTGGCCGGCAGACCGACGCTGCGCCACGGGAAGGTGTACTGCCCCTGAACGTATGTGAAGGCCATGAAGACTACGAACCCGATGCCTGACCATCGGTGGAGGCGGAGGACATTGAAGCCACCAGGCCGCCTGATCCGACCTCGAAGCATGGCGCCGGTGACGGCTGCCACCATTACCAGCAGAAGACCCGCAGCACCTGCGATGGCGTGCCAGAACCAGATAGGGAGAACCGGTGTCTCCATTGCCCTCCTCCAGTCGCCAAACAATTGATCTCCGAGGTTCTCTCAACACGCCTTCACAATGGTGTTGGTCGCGAGAATCCTCATACCCTCACCTGTGACTCGGTGTTCGCCCTCTGCCTAAGGCCTCACAGAGATCGGATAGTAGACCACTTCGTCCTCCTGCCCGGGGCGGATGACGCGGACCGCCAGCCAGTGATCGCCCCGCTCCCGAAGCTGCGCCGTACCGGTCATGACACCGGCGACATCGGGGGTGAAAGCGACCGTCCGGCCCTGGTCCGTCCGACCTTCGGGGTAGAGAAAACCGGTCACCGATGCAGTCTGATCCGGCTGGCCTGTTCCGTCGAAGACCTCGGCACGGAAGGTCATCTCGCCGAGTGCCGGTGTGGCGGGCCGCTGGTGAAGCCGCACCTTACCATCCGTCAGAGTGCGCTCTATAGCCTCGCTCCACGCATCAGGGCGCATCATCCCGCGGTCCATCATGCCTCTACCCCTCATGCCTCTGCCCATCATCCCATTCTCGCGCTGCATCCGGTCCATCATCATGGGGCACATCGGGCAGTGCGCGGCGTGTTCGGGCATGTCCATTACCTGCGCGCTGCGGAGTTCGTTGAGGTCATGATCGTAGACCGTCAGCGTCTGGCCACGCAGCACGTAGACGCCGGAGGCATCAGCAGCAACGCGAGCATTCGCCAGCGTGCGTCCGCGGTGCATCGCATGCATCCGCTGCATCATCCGTTGCCGCATCGCGCCATCGTTCGCATGATCGTGGTCTGCCTCCTGCTGCGGTGCAGCCGCCGCGTCATGCTCGTGGTCGGCATCCTGCTGAGGTGCGGCCGCGTCATGATCCATCTCGCCGGCCATCTGCTCGAACTCCACCGTCCGCACCGGCTGCAGATTCCCGTCGAGCTTCTCCAGCTTCATCCCGGTGAGCAGATATACGTTGCCTTCCCATACGGCAATATCGGGAACGCCCGCCATCATCCCCATTCTCGTCGCGTGGTCCATCTCTTCCTCCGGCGCCGGATCCGGTGGAGTTGCGTGGATCTCCTCCGGGTCCGGGCTATGCACCGCGTGCGCGCACGCGGTAAAGATCATCAGCATGCACATCGATACAACCACAACTGTCATTCGCTTCATCCGTCTCTCCTCCTCATCAATCTGTCCCACCACTGGTGACGCCACGGCACAGGCCGCAACTTCACAAGTCTACTC
Organism: candidate division WS1 bacterium; assembly: GCA_003566775.1. Taxonomy (GTDB): domain Bacteria; phylum Armatimonadota; class Zipacnadia; order Zipacnadales; family UBA5352; genus UBA5352. Next base: position 2,609 of record PXBW01000071.1, on the reverse strand, counting down.
GGAATTTTGCTTCACACAAGATTTCGGTGACTGCAGACTGTCCCCTGCAGCGATTATTGCCCGGGGTGCGTCCTTAGATTGTCGATGCAGCGAGTTGGAGGAGGGACCGCACGAGGGCAGGTTGCGAAGCAAGCTGCGCGAGGCCGGCCCACGCCACGCGTGAGGATGATCGATGGGCCGCCATGGTTACCGCGATCATTGGCACAATAGTAAATATTAAGTTTCCACGAAATTCGGACGAAATCGGGGGCTGAGGCCTGCATTCCCGGAGGTTTTTGTGGTTTAATGCGGGGCAATGCCAGGCGAGGATCGATCTTCGATGGTAATCAGGGGGAGTACATGCGAGAAGACAACGGGGCTATCAGGGCCGCGATCATCACGCAGCAGGCAGCCGTCGGGGTGCCGCTGTTGCTCGAGGAGCTTCTCAAACGCAGGGCCGACAGCATCGTCACGGTGTTTATCGCGGATCATCCGCAGGCGCGGGGGCCGCTCGCCACGCTGCGCCGCTGGACCGGGAGGCTCGACCCGCTCAGCTTCCTGTGCTACGGTGTCTCACACGTCGCGGTGAAGCTCTCCGTCACCGGCCCGCGGCGAGTCGCGCGCAGATATGCAGTAGAGGTGGAGCGCGTGCGAGAGATCAACGCCGCCGAGTTCCACGAGAGGCTGCGCAAGCTGCAGATCGATCTGCTCATCTCCGCGGCGTGTCCACAGATCTTTGGCGCCGAACTGCTCGCACTGCCGCCGCTCGGGTGCCTCAACGTGCACTCGGGGCCGTTGCCGAGGTACCGCGGCATGTTGCCGACGTTCTGGGCGCTCTACAGGGGCGAGCAGGCGACCGCGGTGACGGTCCACGTCATGAATGAGCGGCTTGACGACGGGCCGATCGTCCTGCAGGAGACGGTGGCGATCCGGGAGGGTGAGACGCAGGCGCATCTGATGCGCCGATGCAAGAGCGCGGGTGGGCGTCTGCTGGCCCGGACGATCGATCTCCTCGAGTTGGACGCGGTCGAACTGCGTGAGAATCCGCGCGAGGAAGCGACTTACTACTCCTTCCCCACCCCGCGGCAGGCGCGCGACTTTCGCCGGGGAGGCGGGCGCTGGAGGTAACGGCGAGACCGGCTCCGGCCCTTATTTCACGATAGTGCACTCAAACTCCAGCACCGCCCGCTCCGTTGCGTCCGCGGTCTCGATCGCCACGAAGGGCACCGGGTGATCTCGCTCCACCTCCACGCTGACCGGCTCCTCAGGAGAGAGGCACACCTGAAGCTGCGCCGGATCGTTGCGAATCGTGAGACAGCTCTCCCCCACCTCGATCTGCGCCTCGGGCGCGAAGTGCAGCAGCCAGGTCACCTTCTCCGCGCGTTGCAGGCGCACGATGTCGCGGATCGCAACCCGCTCGGATTCGCCGGTGGTGAGTTCGAACTCGCGTCGATGCAGTTGCAGGCCGATGTCCGGCGCGGCTACCTCTACGGTCATCTGCCTGCGCCTGCCGAGGTCCTCGAGGCGGGTGATCGTGGCGCGCTCATCCTCTCCCCAACGCTGCCCCTCGCCGCCGATCAGCACGCAGTTGTGGCCGATGGTCTCCCGCCCGTAGGTGACCTCACCCGACCAGTACTCGGCGCAGTACCGCGGCCTGCCGGAGTCCACGATCAGCCCTCTGCCGCCCGCGCGCAGGATGAAGCTGCCCAGGTCCCTATGGGAGTGCGTCTTCGCGTTATCGCCGGCGCGGACCGCCAGCAGGACCCCCTCCGGGTTCTCGAGGTCCGAGCGCACGATCCCCCATCCGGCTCCGTGGAAGGCGCGCGCGGGCGGCAGATGCACGGGGTGCTTCGCCTGAAGGTCGGGATCGTGCCAGATGAGCGCGAGCGGGCTGTCCGACGGCAGGCGGTCGGCCAGCCACTGGATATGCGGGTCCTGAAAGAGCCGCGCGAGACATCGTAACGGCGCCTGCATCCGAGCCGCGGGGCCCACCTCGGTATCGCCGAAATCGACCACGTAGCGATCCCCCTGGATGCAGTAGAGCGGGAAGTATCCGGTCTGCGCCAGCGGGGCCATCCCCGGCGCGCGCATCTCCGGGATCTCGTGTAACCGGTCGGCGTGTCGCCAGCGCAGTGAGGCGGGCAGTCGATACGCATGAAGCCGCAGCGCCTCCAGCAGCGGGAGAGCATGTTCCATGCCGAAGGCCCAGTAGTTGCCGCCCTCGTCGGTGCTCCCGTCATCGTTGACCCAGGTGAGGTACCGCCTCAGGTGGAAGGCGCAGCGCTCGAGTATCTGCTCGTAGAGAGGCTCGCGGTCCATCAGCAGCAGCGCCATCAGGCCCGCGCCGCCGACCATCACCGCGACCCAGTTGTTGACCCGATCGACGAAGAACCGAGCGGGCAGATCGGTGTCATGCAGCAAGGGCTCGACGGCCTTGCGGCGGTAGTTACCGGCGATAAGCGCAAGCTCCTCGTCATCGACCGCATCGCCGCACCAGTCGAGGTAGTGCGCGAGGGTCTGTGAGACGATGCCGGTCATGAGGGTGAAGCGGCGCTCATGGCTGAGGTGGCAGGGATCCGCCCAGAGGTCGAGCGCGAGAATCGCCTCAACGTGGTCTTTAGCACGCCGGT
>PXBW01000187.1 GCA_003566775.1 candidate division WS1 bacterium | reverse complement strand
CGCCGCGCTGCACGTAGCCGAGAATCGTGACACGCGCCTCAAGATCAGTGAGCTTCTCGAGCCTGCGCCCGACGCGCGTGCCCACGTGATGGCTCTCGCCAGCATGCTCGTACTCCTCGTCATCCACGAAGCCCCCCACGGGTTCTGCGCCTTCGGCGATGGCGACTATGCTGAAGCGCTTGCCGAGCCGATCACGCTCGCGAATGCTCTCGGCGACTATCTCCGTATCAAAGGGGATCTCGGGTATCAATATCGCGTCGGCGCCTCCCGCGAGTCCCGCGCCCAGTGCAAGCCAGCCGACCCTGTTGCCCATCAGCTCCAGCACCATGATGCGCTTATGACTGTCGGCGGTGGAGTGCAGTCGGTCTATCGCCTCGGTTCCAATCGCAACTGCGGTGTCGTATCCGAAGCAGACATCGGTCTTCGCAATATCGTTGTCGATGGTCTTCGGAAGCGTGATCACGTTGCAGCCCGCTTCAATCAGCCTCAGGGCATTCTTCTGCGTCCCGCCCCCGCCGAGGATAACAAGGCAGTCGAGCCCGAGCGAACGGTAGTTGTTATAGGCCTGCGCGGTCATGTCGGCTTCCTCGCCACCGGGCATCTCGTAACGATGCGGCTTCGTCCGCGAGGTGCCGAGCATGGTCCCTCCCAGGGTGAGGATCCCCGACAGGTCATCCCAACTCAGCGTCCGCCAGCGATTCTCGATCAGCCCCTGAAAGCCATCGTGGATACCGATGACCTCGATCCCGTACTCTCCCTGTGCGGCCTTGGACACGCCGCGGATCGCCGCATTTAAACCGGGACAGTCACCACCGGCGGTGAAGATGCCTATACGTTTGGTTTTGCTCTTTGCCATCACGCACTCCTTTGCTTACTCGATTTACTCCCGTAAGCCCGTTCAATGCAGTCGAAGACCCGCGAGTTGGCATCTGCCGGAAATCGCTCGATACAAGAGCACCGGCCCAATCTCACCACGGCGGCAGGGCGAGTGTGCCGCCTTCGAGGAACACCGATGAGCCCGCGACGAATCCTGCGTCATCGGAGAGCAGAAAGGCGGCCGCCTTCGCCACATCCACAGGTGTCCCGAGACGCTTCACCGGGATCTTCTCCGCGACCTCCGCGTAGAGTTCATCAAGCGGTTGATCGAAGCCTTCAGCGCTGGCAGCCAGCATCGGCGTGTCGATGGTTCCCGGGCATATCCCGACACAGCGCATGTAGCCCCCATGATCCTTCGTGAGACATCGGATCAGAGCCACCAGCGCGGCCTTCGAAGCGCAATACAGCGCGTGAGCAGGGAAGCCGACGTAGGCGGCGGTGGAGGTCGTTATCAGCATTACCCCCTCGCCCTGCTCGCGAAAGACGGGCACAACATGCTTCGCCAGCAGGAAGTTCCCCCGAACGTTCACGCCCATCACGAGGTCCCACTGCCCGTCGTCAAAGTCCTCGACCGTGCCCTCGATCCATGTCCCGGCGTTCGAGCAAACGCCGTCGATACGCCCGTGCAGGTCGATCGTCTTCTCGATCAGCGCGACGATCTCTTCCTCGTTTCTTACGTCCGCGTAGAGGAAGGTCACGTCGTGCCCGGCCGCGCGCAGTTCCTGCTGGACCTCCTTCCCCACCTTGCGCTGAATCGACGAGGTGACCACCTTCGCTCCGAGTTCGGCGAAATGCCGGGTGCAGCCTTCGCCGATGCCCGACGTCCCGCCCGTGATGATGATCGTCCGGTCCTCGAGTGACATAGCGTTTCCTCCCGGGTTATGCCAGGCTGTAAACGACAGGATGACAGGACATGGCCGGTGGTCAGTGAACCGCGCACCGTGCCCGGCGTACCGACCGAACTGCTGATGCCAACAGATGGTCCTTTCTATCCTTCACGTCATTCCCCCTTCAAGACGAGAGGACCGTGTATCGAATCACCTCCCACAAGACCCTGTTTCTGGAGGAGGTCTCCAGGGTATGACGAGTGTCTGCTAACCATTATATATGCTCGTTGATGGAGTGGCGGAACCGGGATAATGGCCGCTCCGCCGAGCTTCTGCTACCGGTCCGTCGCCACGGGCTTGATTGGCGACGTTCCATCGGACAGAGCATAATGTGACATGCCAGCGACGGAGAGGCATCGGACTGTGTGGGCAATAGCCATTTCTTTAAAATCGCTTGACAGGAGAGCGACAAAAGCATAAGATATGCGCAACCTCCCACCATGGGATTCCTGCATCTGTATACCGAAGTACCGAACTCGCGCCGAAAGACCCATCACCAGGAAAAGGAGGACTTACAATGCGTGCACGGAGACATGGTTTCACCCTTATCGAACTGTTGGTGGTCATAGCGATCATCGCCATTCTGGCGGCGATCCTGTTCCCGGTGTTCGCCCGGGCCCGGGAGAGGGCCCGCCAGACGAGTTGTGCCTCGAACCTCAGGCAGATAGGGCTTGCGGCGCTGATGTATGCGCAGGACTACGATGAGATGGGGCCTCGCGGCAGCGGATATACCGCACCCGAGAACATCATCGCCAATCACGGTGAGTTCTTCATCATCCTGCAGCCTTACATCCAGAACGAGCAGATATTCACCTGCCCCAGCCGACGCTACACCGACTTCCAGTCAGGCGGAGAGCGGAGCGCTGCGCTCGGCTTTGGCGTTTCCTATGGGCGGAACCTGGACTTCGATCGGGCCCCATTTGGAGACATACAGAACCCGGTCGGCTATGTCATGTATCATGACGGGCGCAACAACTACTCCCGCCTGCCCTGCCCGGGCGCGAGTTGCCCCTGGTCAGGCTCGACAGTCTATTCATGGGACTGGGGCCGCCATAACGACGGTGCCAACTATGTCTTCGCGGACGGTCACGTGAAGTGGATGAACTTCCAGGCAACGTCGACGGCCCGAGGCAGGCCCGACTTCCACTTCCATCGCACCTTCCATGCGGACTGAGTGGGTTTCTGACCTCTAGACGAGCACAGGCGCCGACCGCTCCCTGTCGGCGCCTGTTTCGTATCGCAATGCGCGCGAATCAGTACACCCCGTGGCGGCGGCCCTCATCAAGCATCGCGAGGAAGTTCTCCATCGGCACATAGTTGGGCACGGAATTCCCCGTTCCCAGCGCCCAGCCGCCACCCGGCGCGCACTCCTCGATCACCCCACGGGTGTACTCCCGTACCTCGGCTTCACTGCAACGGCTGATCACGTCCATGTCGATACCGCCTATCGCAGCAATGGTATCGCCCCACTCGCGCCTGAACTGCCCCACCGGCTGAATCACGTCCTCGAATGAATGCTTCGCATCGATGCCGGTCGCGATCAGATCCTCCATGATCTCGGCGACATTACCGCAGGCGTGCAGCATCACCGGAACCTCATGCGAGTGGGCGCATTCGACCAGCCTGGCGTGCCATGGTAACACGTACTCACGCAGGTGGTCGGGGGAGAGCATTGTCGCGGTCTTGAAGCCAAGGTCATCGTTCAGCCACAGCGCTCCGACCTGCTCGAAATCCACAAGTGCCTCGTAGAGCGCAAGCTCGCACTCCCCCACTCTGTCGGCGACGGCGCGAACAAGCTCTGGATCGTCCGCAAGCCGGTAGCACAGCATCTCGTACCCCATGATACCGATCAGATTCTCCAACACACCCCCGGGCAGCGCCACGACCAGCTTCATGTTCGCCGGAAGCATCGCACCGAGGGCCTCGATATCGCCGAAGTCCGCGTGTTCGATACTCGGCCACCGGTAAGCCTCGAACTCCTCCCAGCTTCCGACGAGGCCGGCGTGGTCGTCGCGCCAGCTACGTTTGCCGCGCCCGCGATCGGCGGTGTCGTCCGCGACCCGCCGCGCCGGAGTGTCGAAATGGTAGTCGGCCACCATTGCCCGCACAACGTCGTAGCCACAGGCTACCGCGAAGTCGATGCGAAACCGACGCTGCGCCTCCGGCTTCCCCGGCATATCGCGCCCGAGCACCCGCTCCATGACACCAATATCGTGACTGAAGTCGAGAAACGGCAAACGATCGGGCTCACCCTCAAGCCTCAACACGGTAAGGAGTCGTTCGAAATCAGGCTCCCACAGATCTGCTGTCACTGCATTCATCCTCTCCTCAATAGTTGAATCAGCCCACATATTGCCCGGATCGCAGCTCATTGTCCAGTCTCACGATTACAGAACAGCCTCACGTGACCCGGGCGATAGCTGCTCGAAGGGCCCGTGTCTCGCGCCAATCGGAAGAACCATGAGTATTGCTCTTGCGAACAGGTCATCGAGTCAGCGCTCATTACCATAAACCCATTGTGCACCACCGGAGAAAGGCACATCTGCTCAGCAATCGAAGATACGATGCTCCTGTCGCGATTGTCTTGCGCGACCGCCCGAGGCTGTGTTATCTTGTTGTGTAGAAGGAAGTACCTCGTGATTGTTCACCAGAGCCGACATGCACTGGTCACATGAGCCATCATAAACGGCTCTGAGGAGAACATCGAGGCAAAATCATGACGGAGGAGTGTTGTATGGCGACGGGCAAAGTAAAGTGGTTTGACGATGCGAAGGGCTACGGGTTCATCGAGCGCGCTGAGGGCGAGGATGTCTTCGTTCATTACTCGGCGATCGTGGGAGAGGGCTACCGCAGCCTGAGCGAGGGATCCGAAGTCGAGTTTGACATCGAGGACGATCCGAAGGGGCCGCGGGCCGCGAATGTGGTCGTGACGAAGGCGGCCCCGAGTGACGATTCGCCGCTCGTGTGGTAGGATTACGGCAGATGTTGAACTGCGTCCGGCCGAGAGGTCGGGCGCATTCTCTTTGCTGGACCATAGAACGGAGGAAATGCTGATGAGTTCACCGGTGCGCGCAGTCATCGTCGGTGCGGGGCATCGCGGCGTCGGATACGCGAAGCTCTCGCACAGTAAGCCCGAGATGCTCGAGATCGTCGGGGTCGCCGACCCTAATGCGGTGCGGCGCGAGCGGGCCGCGGAGATGTTCGAGGTCCCCGGGGACAATCTCTACGAGACCGCACAGGAGATGGCCCAGGAGCCACAGTTCGCGGATGCGGTGATCAACGGGACGATGGACCTCGATCATGTGCCGACCACCCTCCCCCTGCTCGAAGCGGGCTACGACGTGTTGCTGGAGAAGCCGATCTGCCCCACGCGCCAGGAGTTGCTGGAACTGCTCCACACGGTCCGGCGGACCGGCCGGAAACTGATGATCGGCCATGTTCTGCGCTACGCCCCCTTCTACGTCGCGATTAAGGAGCGACTGACTGCAGGCGAAATTGGTGATGTGTACGCGGTGCAATCGACCGAGGCGGTGAGCTATCATCACATGGCCGTGGCGTTCGTTCGTGGCAGGTGGCGGCGGCGCGAGACGAATCCGATGCTGCTGGCGAAATGCTGCCACGACCTCGACCTGATAACGTGGTACTACTCCGGGATACGGCCCACCTTCGTCTCAAGCATGGGCGCGCGCACGATCTTCCGCGAGGAGAACGCGCCCGAGGGTTCTGGAGAGCGCTGCCTGGTTGATTGCGAGATAGAGGCGGAATGCCCGTACTCGGCACGCAAGAACTACCTCGAACAGCGCCGCTGGGGGATGTACGCGTTCGAGCCCATCGAGGACATCGAGGACCCCACCGACGAGGATCGGGAGCGCTCACTGCGCGAGGACAGCCCCTTCGGTCGCT
>PXBW01000074.1 GCA_003566775.1 candidate division WS1 bacterium | reverse complement strand
CCGCCGAAAAACGGCGGATCGAGGGCGCACAGGTTCGCGATCGTGGTCCTTGAGACAGCAAAAAAACCGGCCACATCTCGCCAGCGGAGAGAACTGCGCGATTGTTCAGCAGTCAGATCATTGCGATCCTGGCAGCAATCCTGTTCCCCGTGTTCGCGAGGGCGCGGGACAGGGCCCGACAGACGACGTGTGCGAGCAACTTGAGGCAGATTGGTATAGCGGCGATGATGTACGCACAGGACTTCGATGAGATGATGCCCGCGTTCTACCACTACTACTATCAGGGGGACAGCAGCGTTCGCTACTTCGGCCCATACGACGGACTCGCGGCCTACACGATGAATGAGCAGATCTACGTCTGCCCCTCCGGACATTTTACGGACACCGGCTGGCGCGGCGGGCTTCCCCGTGATGAAGGCTTCTTTGGTCGGTTAATGAGAACAAGCTACGGTGTCGTCCCCCGGCACTCCGGCAACTCTCACCTGGGTACCGCCATGTGGGAGAGCGGTTGGGGGAGCGGCGGTCATTCGATGGCCGACGTGCAGAGACCCTCCGAGAAGATACTGATCCTCGAGATGAACGCCCGCCACGCCACGCATCCCGACCGACTGGGCTTCACCGAGGATGGCTCGGCGCCCCTGCCGATGGCGGACGATGGGTCGGTTGGCAGGATGATGTACCGACACAACCGGATGATGAACGCCGCCTATGCGGACGGTCATGTGAAGACGATCCCTCAGCTCACATCGCCTGATCCCCTGATGCGCAACTGAGGATTCTGACGAACGCGCTTGCGAGAGCCCGCCCGGAGGTCTTCGGGCGGGCTCTCTTCATTTGGGCGGGGATCAGAGGGATCGTGTATGCTGTCGGAAAAAGAATCTTAATAACGTAGAGGTGAAAAGCGGACAGGGACGAATAACCATATATATCGTTCACAGCCCATTACATCAAGGAGGCGGTCGAAATGAAGCGAGGCTTCACCCTTATCGAGCTGCTGGTCGTGATCGCAATCATTGCGATCCTGGCAGCGATCCTGTTCCCCGTTTTCGCAAGGGCGCGGGACCGGGCACGAATGGCGAGCTGCTCAAGCAACATGAGGCAGATTGGTTTGGCCGCGATGATGTACGTGCAGGACTATGATGAGATCTTTCCTGTCCACTACTTCTACTGGGAGCCGAGCAACTCCGACATTCGCTACCTGGGCTACTATGACGCCATCTCCCCCTATACGATGAATGAGCAGATCTACATATGCCCGTCCGGCCGCGTTGAGGTCGATTCTCGCCGCGCTGGACTGCCGAATCCGGAGGGCTTCTACGGCCGTCGCTACTGGACCAGTTACGGTTGCGTCGTCCACCACTCACATATCGCCCACTGGGGCCGTGGAATGTGGGCCGGAGGCTTCGGTGGTGGTGGCGGTCTTAACCTGGCAGATCTCGTCAGGCCTGCCGAGAAGATTCTGATCGCAGAGATGCGCTCACACGTTGCGGGCAATCCTGCGGGGATGGGGTTCACTGAGGATGGTGCGCCCCTTGAGATGAGAGATGACGGCCGGGTTGGTAACATGATGTATCGTCACAACAGGATGATGAATGCCGCCTACGCGGACGGTCATGTGAAAACGATCCCGCAGGTGACAACCCCTGAGCCTTTCATGGCGACATACAATCCGTGAGTTTACTGCAGTGCAGTGCGGCCCAATCAGGCACGCGCAGATGGTCAGGCCCGCCCGGAGGTCTTCGGGCGGGCCTGAGGCCGTACTCATCTTACTGTGAACCCTCAGTCGCGGTATTCCAGCAGAACGCCGAGGCTCGGCTCCGATTGCTCGACGAGCATATCGTAGGCGGCAGGCGCGTCCTCGAAGTCGAAGCGGTGACTGATCAGGTCACTGACCCGGAAGCTGCCGTCGGCGACACGGCGCAGAAGCTCGACGAAATTGCGCCGGGTGGTCCAGCGCACGTAGGCGCGGGGGTAATCGTGTCCCTGGTGATACTCGGGATCGTGGTAGCCCGGCCCGGTGCGGCTGGAGGGCTTGATGTCCATGTTGCCGAAGGGGACGGGGCCGCTGATCTCCGCCCTGATGCCGCCGACGAAGACCATGTTGCCGACCTGGTGGCCGTCCGGGGCCTTGAGCGAGGCCTGTGACAGTTGCTGCATGACCTCGGTGGCGGGCCCGCCGTATGCGAGAACCGAGCCGTCGAGGCCCTCGCCCTCGGCCCACTCTTTCAGCGCCGCGGTCATGTCCTGCTCGGAGGAGTTGACCGCTATCTCCGCCCCATGATCGAGGGCGACCTGCAGGCGATGGTTGTCGAGGTCCACCGCGGCGACGCGACCTCCCGCGAGGCGAATGAGCTGGTTGGTAAACTGGCCGACCAGCCCCTGCCCCACCACTGCATAGAAGCCACCGAGTTCGGGCTCGAGGCGGCGCATTGCCTGCATCGAAGTGGCGGCCAGACAGACCATCACGGCGTCATCGAAGCTCACGCCGTCGGGAATCGGCACCGTGACCATCGGGTGGCCGACATTGTGATCGCAGTGGTTGTAGCATTCGCCGGCCATGCCGATAACGCGCTGGCCGACCTCGAAGTCCTCTACCTCGTCGCCGAGCGCGATGATCGTGCCCGCGGTGGAGTAGCCTGTGGGGCGGGGCTCGGCCTCGGCCGGATTCTCGCGCCGCCTCTTCAGGCCGCCGCACTCGGTCCCCGCGGAGATGAGGCTCACCGCGGTCTTCACCACGACCTCCTTCGGCCCCACGTCGGGAAGCTCTCCCTCACCGATACTGACCGAGCCATCACCGTGTATCTGGACCATCCGTCGCGTCGTCGGAACGTCCGCCATCGTCATCATCTCCTGTTCTCCTGTGGTTGCAGTCTAACGACCGGCGCCGCCCCTCGCGTGGAGGAGGCGACCGTGTATTGAAAGCATCGCGCGATGTGTCAGGCCTGAGTGCCGGACTGTACTTCATCGCGCAGGTACGCGGCGATCTCCGCGACCGGCGCGACATGCACGCGCTCTCGGTGGCGATCCAGCCAGTCGAGCATGCGCTCGAACTCGGTCGGAGCAGTCCCAAGGCGCGCGCCACCGATCTGGTGCATGGTCAGAATCAGCCAGCGCCCGCGCGTGAGATTGTGATCGAGCAGCCCCACGATCTGCTCGCCGCGCATGTGCTCGATGGGCGTGGAGGCGAGGCAGGCGAGGTCGCAGTTGTACGGCGAGTTGCTGAAACCGTACTCTCCGAAGCCACGCCCGGCAACGAAGTGCTTCGCGATGACCGGCACGTAGCTCTGCCGCGTCAACCCCGCGCCCACGTGGGTCATGTAACAGGGGTAGGCGAAGCTGCGCTCCTCGCGCGGAGAGAGTTCGCCGAGACGTCGCTCCGCCTCCAGCACATCGGCCTCGATCTCCTCGAGGGTCATCGTCTCGAGGCCCGGCGCGCCCGGTTCGTCGCTGAAGTTGCGCGAGCAGGTGTGTCCGACGGTGTGATTGCCGACCTCGTGCCCGTGCTGATGCAGGGGGGCGAAGCGCTGGAGTCGCTCGCGCCAGTGGTTGCCTCTGCAGGAGAGGTAGAAGGTGCCGCGAAAGCCGCGTTCCTCCATCGCGGGGGCGGCGATGTGAAGCTGCGTGTCATTGCCGTCGTCGCAGGTGAGCGAGACCGCGCACTCGTAGCCGCCCTGCCAGACGTCATGGTTGACCTGCGCCATCGGGATCTCCTTCCTCGCTGTGTTGCTGCGCGTTCTTCTTCGTGGAGAGGCGATGCTCCTCCCGCGCGGATTGCTGCTATCTGCACTGAGAGGAGCGAGCAATATTTCGGGAGCGCGAAGGTATTGCCGCAGAGGCGTTGAAATGCGTGAATCCTTCGCGTGAATCCTTCGCCCGAATCTGGGGGATGAATCTGCGCCGAAGCCACCTATCCGGAACGCGGGGAAACGGACATGGGAGCGCCACGCCGATGACATCTCGCGAGCGCATCAGAGCCGCGCTGGGTCACGAGCAGCCTGACCGGATTCCGGTCGATCTGGGAGCCACCGAGTCCTCGGGCATCATGGGGATAGCGTACAACCGCCTTCGGAATTACCTCGGGATCAACGGGCGGACGCAGATCTACGACATCGGTCAGATGATCGCGAAGGTCGAGGAGCCGGTGCTCGATGCGGTCGGCGCGGATGCGATGGCGCTACTCTTTGAGCCCCGCTGCTGGAAGCGGTGGACGATGCAGGACGGCTCCCCGTGCGAGATACCGGCGGGGCTTGAGATCGTGGAGCGCGACGGGGGCTGGGCGATCCCGCGCGAAGACGGCACCCCGGCCGCATTCTGCCCCGGCGGCGGGTACTACTTCGACCCGGTGAACCCGCCGCTGGCCGATGCGCGCAGTCCCGAGGACATCGAGGCGGGGATCGAGCACCTCGGGAGCTTCGACTGGCCGGATTACCTGGACGAGGACTTCAACGACCTCGCCGCCAAGGCCCGCTGCCTGCATGAGGAGACCGACCGCTTCATCGTGGCGAACCTGTGGGTGCACGTCTTCGCGGCAGGGCAGATACTGCGCGGCTTCTCGAACTTCATGATCGACCTCGCCGCCGACAAAGCGCTGGCACACCACCTCATGGGCCGACTCGTGGACTGTTACAGACCGCGCGTGGAGCGGTACATCGAGGCCGTCGGCGACTACGTGGACATCATCCAGGTCAACGATGACCTCGGCACACAGAACGGGCCGCAGATCTCGCCCGAGCTTTACCGCGAGATGGTCAAGCCCTACCACCGTCGCCTCTGGGAGATGATCAAGCGGCTGTCGGGCAAGCCGCTGCTGCTGCACTCGTGCGGGTCGATCTACGACGTGATCCCGGACCTGATCGAGATCGGCGTGGATGCGATCAACCCCGTGCAGGTTTCGGCGAAAAACATGGATGGAGCGCTGCTCAAGCGGGAGTTCGGCGCCGACCTGACCTTCTGGGGCGGCGGCTGTGACACGCAGAGCATACTCGGCGAGGGCACGCCGCAGCAGGTGCGTGACGAGGTACGTCGACGCGTCGATCAGTTCGCCGACGGCGGCGGCTTCGTCTTCTGCCAGGTGCACAACATCCAGCACAACGTCCCCCCCGAGAACGTGATGGCGATGTATGAGGCGCTGGGGGAGTTGTGAATCAAAGGCCGGGGCCCGGCACGCGCTATGGGAGTGATACACACATGACGACTGACGACGGCCTGCGCATCCTCGTATTCGGCGCGCATCCAGATGACTGCGATCTGCGCTGCGGCGGGATGGCGATGAAGTGGCGCGCGCTGGGCCACCACGTGAAGTTCATCTCGATGACCAACGGGGACACCGGACATCACGAGATGGGCGGCGGACCGCTGGCGCGTCGCCGCTACGCCGAGGCGCAGGCCGCCGCAGAGGTCGCCGACATCGAGTACGAGGTCTTCGATATACACAACGGCAAGCTGGAGCCGAATCTGCACTATCGCGGCATGACCATCGTGGCGATCCGCGAGTACAGGCCGGACCTGGTGATCTGCCATCGCCCCAATGACTACCATCCCGACCACCGGGCGGTGGGCGTGCTGGTGCAGGACGCGATCTTCGGCTGCACCGTGCCGAACGTGATGGCGCTCACGCCGCCGCTGGAGCGCCCGCCGGTGCTGGGCCATCCGTACGACCGCTTCACCGACCCCACGCCCTGGGTGCCGACGGTCGCGGTGGACACCGACGATGTGTTCGAGCGCAAGGTGCAGATGGTAAACTGCCATGAGTCGCAGATGTACGAGTGGAACCTGCGCTTCAGTGAGCCGATCGAGGGCGATGAGGCGCGACTCGAGTTTCTCTGCGAGGGCCTCACCCGGCGCTTCGGTAACCTCGCCGAGGATGTGCGCGAGTGTCTTGTCGAATGGTACGGCGAGGAGCACGGCAACGCGGTAAGGACGGCCGAGTCGGTGATGATCTCGGAGTACGGTTCGGTGCCCGATGAGGATCGCCTGCGCGAGCTTTTCCTCTTCTACGACTAACACGCACTTGTGTGCCGCGTCGGCTACTCGCCGCGCGCCAGGCCGAAAAGGTCGCGCGCATTATGGCTGGTGACGCGTGCAACCTCGTCGAAGCGGAGGTCCTTTGCCTGCGCCACCGCCTCGGCGACGTACATGACATAGGCAGGCTCATTACGCTTGCCCCGGTACTTCTGCGGCGCAAGATAGGGGCAGTCGGTCTCCACCATCAATCGCTCCAGCGGGACATGCCGAACTATCTCGCGCAGATCTTCCGCGTTCGGATAGGTGACGGGGCCGGCGATGCCAATATACATGCCCAGCGCCAGGACTCTGTCGGCGATGGCACGGTCGCCGGAGAAGCAGTGCATGACCCCGCGTGCCGCTCCCCCACTCTCGCGCTCGAGAATCTCCAACGTCCGTTGATGCGCGTCGCGGCTGTGCACCACCAGCGGCAGGTCAAGTTCACTTGCGAGCCGAATCTGCTGAACGAAAGCCATCTCCTGTCGGTCTCGCGGGGAGAGATCGCGGTAGAAGTCGAGGCCGGTCTCGCCGATGGCAACGATGCGCTCTTCGGTCGCGAGTTCGGCCATCTCCGCCAGCACGCCCTGGGTCACTGCCTTCGCGTCATGCGGATGCACCCCGACGGTGCCGAATACTCCGGGTGCCTTCCGCACCAGCTTCGCCACCGCGCGGTTGTCGGCGGGGTCGGCGCCGACGGTAACGATCCGTTCAACCTCCGCCTCTCCCGCACGGTTTAGAATCTCTTCAAGGTCGGAGATGAGTCTCCGGTCCGTCAGATGTGCGTGACTGTCTATCAGCATAAGGGTTCCCTGGCTTCCTGACTGTTTGTCCTGCCGACCTGCACACCCCTCAGCCTCCGTTCATCTGCGCGACGGCATCCTCGTCGAGCGCCTCGCACAACGCGACTGTTAAGCTCAGAGTGGTCTCATAGTCCGCTGCGCTGATGATCCCCGAATGTGAGTGGATGTGACGCGTGGGCACGCCCAGCACCAGGCTCGGTACGCCGCGGGCGTGCTGGTGGATGCGCCCGGCGTCGGTGCCGCCGCGTTCGAGCGCGGTAAGCTGGTAGTCCAGATCGTTCGCCTCACACAGGTCGATCGCAAGGTCGCGCAGGCGCAGATTGGGAATCGCGGAGCCCTCAAGCATGTAGAGTGTAACACCCTCTCCCAGCTTCACGTTCGACTCATCGTCGCTGATGCCGGGGACATCTCCCGCGATTGCAGTCTCAAGGATGAGCGCGACATCCGGATCCACGACATCGGCGGAGGTCTCCGCCCCGCGCAGGCCGACCTCCTCCTGCACTGTACCCACGCCAAACACTGTGTTCGGGTGCTTGCCATCTGCAAGCTCCTGTAGCGCCTCGATAATCAGCGCAACGCCGACGCGATCGTCCCACGCTTTCGCCAGCAGGCGGTCTTCATCCGCGAGCACCTCGAACGGCGACCAGGGCACGATAGGATCGCCCGCGCGTATGCCCAACTGCTCTTCGGCGTGCTCGCGATCTCGTGCCGCCACGTCGATGAACATGTCCTTACGTTTGACGACCTTACTGCGCTCATCTTCCGGCAGAAGGTGCGGCGGCTTCGAACCGATGACGCCGGTCACCGGCCCGTTCGCGGTCTCTATGATCACACGATGGCCCAGCAGCACCTGCTCCCACCAGCCTCCGAGTTGCGCGAACTTCACGAATCCCTCCTCGGTGACCAGCTTCACCATGAATCCGATCTCGTCCATGTGCCCTGCAAGCATCACCCGCGGGCGCTCCCCGGCGCCGTCCAGCCGTGCAACCAGGCTGCCGAGATTGTCCGAGGATATCTCGCAGATATGCTCCAGTTGTGTGCGCATCACGGAGGCAATGCGACTCTCAAAGCCCGGCACACCATTCGTCTCGGTTAACTCGCGCAGCAGATCGATCGTGGACTCGTTCATTCTCGTTTCCTCCAGAGTGTTCTCCTATTTTCCCATGCGATCGTTCAGCCACCGGCTCAGTTCGGTGCCGAGTTCGGTTCGTCGCGCGGCGTAGAAGAGACAGGGCGAACTGAGGAAGACAAAGGCGACCAGGGCGGCCAGTGCGCCACCGATTGTCTCAATACTCAGGCCCGAAACCGTCATGACGTGTCCGATCAGGGCGATCACGCCAAGCACCCAGGCGGTTGGGACTATGGCAAGGATCACCTCACCCCAGCGTCTCGACCCGCCCGAGCAGAACTCACCGAGCTTGATCCAGAGCGAGAGCAGGGCCGCGACGGCGAACCCGCTGCAGGCCATAACTGCGACACTCTGCAGTGAACCGCCACGAGCAACAAGGTACCATGTGCCACCCCCGGCCACCGCGGCTCCAGCGAGCCTGGTGACGATGACCGCGGCCTCACGATCGTTGGCCACGAGGGCGGCGTCGGTGGACAGGGGAAGTGCGAGAAATACCGCACCGATGCTCAGTATGCGGGCCGCGGGAACCGCCGGAAGAAACTGCGGCACGAGAAGCCCGACCAGCGAGGGGAGGGCCAGCCAGGCAAGTCCGGCGATCACCGGCATGATTCCCGCGAGTCCGATCGTTGGCAACATGACCCGACGCAGCCTATGCTCGCGACCATCCTCTGCGCCATAAGATTGCAGTACCTTCGGCCAGATGACAAAGCCGGCCGCCCGCGGCAATGCAAAGAGGTAGTTCGCCATCTGCATCGCCAGGCTGTAGAGCCCAAGCTGCTCCTCGCCGTAGAAGTGCACCAGCACGGTGCCGTCGATCATCCGCAGGAGCACATCCGAGATGGACACCAGCGCAACCGGGAGACCTATGATCAGCAGGCGCCAGATATGCGCCCGGATGACGCGCCTGCCCACCCTGATCCGTGAGATCATCTCCAGATATGCGAGTACTATGAGCGCAGCTACCAGCCAGCCGAGCATCACGCCGGTTACGCCGAGTGCCCAGGCTCCGACTACCATGAGACCGAACTGGCTGAGGGCGCGCAGCAGTTCACCGACCGCCAGCGGCCGGAACCTCCCCCACGAGCGAAGCACCGACCAGTATAACGCGATGAGGTCGTCGGCAAGCAGCAGGCCGCCGCCGATTGCGATCGCGACGCGCGTCTCCCAACTGCCGCCCGCGACGAACATCGCATAGGCTACCATTCCCGCCCCCGCCACAGCGGTGAAAAGCGCGGTGGCCACGTAGCCTGCATCTTCCACCTCGGCGGCGCGCCTCGCATCCCTCGCACCGATCGCCAGTGGCAACTCCTTACTTACTCCATGCCGCCACGGCACCGACACGTTGGTGAGGTAGCCCTTATAGAGCCCTGTAAGGCGCTGGATGCCTCTGCCCCTCGGGCCGATCATGCGCATTACGAGCACTGAACGCACCATTCTCACAATCAGTGCGATGTATGAGCTACCACCGATCAGACCGATCGCGGTGGTGGTGCGCATCTCGGAGGCGGGCTGCCTTGAGGCGAAGCGCCGGTCATCGGATGCATTCATCGCAGCGGACCGAAGACCCTCGTCCGTCAGTGACGTTCAGATTGCGCCGTGCGTGTAAACGACCACAACAGGCTCGGCGGTGGTGCGCCGGGCGCCATGGCGACTGCCCGGAGGTACGTAGACGGCGGTGCCGGGCCGCAGCGGGATTACCTCGTCATCAACCCGCAACTCACCCTCTCCGGAGACCACGTAAACCGCCTCCTGATCGTCATGCACCTGCGGCTCTCCGAACTCCTCCGCAGTGTACCAGGCCACACCCACGTTGAATCCTGACGTGGTCGGGATGGCGTCGGTACCGATCAGGTCCGCGGAACGGCGGTCGTCGAAGGTAGTTGGCTCAACATCATCCACATGCGTCCATCGGGCTTCAGGCATTCTTCAGCATCCTCCCTGTATCTCACAGCGCCTGCATTATATCGTACGGCGGACATCAAGGCCATGGCAGCGATCGCGGCATTGCGGCGATAAAACCCGTGCACTTCCGGTCCGAACCCGGAGGCGCTAGTCTCGCTCCACGAACACCGGACTCGACCACGCGTGCGCGCCGTCGTCCTGCGTGACGCGCACCCAGTACGCGCTCGCACCCGCGGGCGGATCGTCGCTGCAGGTGAAGGTCACGGACATCGGCGGATCTCCCTCGGGCAGGCGCTGCACGGTAACTCTCTGCCCGACGCCGCCCGCGTCGATCACAAGCGGCTCACGCCCGAGTTCAGCGAGATCACAGTCGAACTCCGCCGGGCCGCTCGTGAAGTGCAGATGCGCTCCGTCGAGACCGCTGAGCCGCAGATCGATACCGTCTTCGTCCCCGGTGGTGATCGACTCCCACGCGACGAAGCTCCGCTCCACCTCGGTCAGGCCCTCCTGCGGCCCGTCGAAGGCGTAGCCGGAGGCCTCGACGATCGTAGCGCCCTCTACGTCGATGCGACCGTCCCAGTGTGTCGCGCGATCGCGTCCCCGCACACGCTGGCCGCTCCAGATGATGCGCAGCCGATCCTCCGACAGCGGGGCGTCAGCGAGCGGATCGTGGATCTGCACGGTCTCAGGCGCAGTGCCCGCTCCAGGCGGAGAGCGCAGTATCTCAACAGCACGAATTCCCGCTGTGCCCGCGCAGAAGATGCCGAGGGTCACCGGTCCGTCCGCGGTGATTTCGCTGCCCATCGGGTGGTTGTTGCACTGCACCCGCAGCAGTATGCGCCGCCCGGAGGTCGCGTAGCAGCGCCGCGCCTGCAGCGCCTCGAAGATCGCATCCGGCGTCAGTTCATCGGCGATGATTCCGGTCAGTCCGCCGAGCACGCCGAAGCCGGACGCGCCGGGATAGCTCGCGCCCGGCCTGCCCTTGTGCCCGTCGCTGCTCGCGACCACTCCGACGCGATGGCCCATCGCGAGGCTCTCGGTAAGCTGCCACTCGAACTGCCCCCAGGCAGAGTAGATCTCCACCGCCGGGACAACCTCGGGATCGTGGCGCGACAGGTCCGCGCGGCGGCCGCCAACGTGCGGGATGGCGATGGCTTCGCGTCCGCGAAGCTCCGCGAACAGCGCCTCAATCGGGTGGCGGTCGCTGTCGACATCGGACTCGTCCGGGATCAGCGCATGGCAGGAGCGGAAGATCGGCTGATCCGGGGTGCGATAGTACACATTGTGGTCACCGCCCGCTGCGGTATTCCCGGACCATTCGTAACCGGAAAGCGCCACAAAGCGCCCCGGTTCGGTGTACTCGCGCGCGAGCCGCTGAAACTCAGCCCAATTGTCGGGAGTGACCTGAAAGTCGTTGCCCTGATGGCCGACCACGTCTAGGCAGCCGTAGTCGCACGCGAAGCGATGGTAGTGCTCGGCGGAGTTGGAGCCGACCGTCTCCTCGGACTGTCCGTGCAGGTCCGCCCAGTACACGCGCGTGACCAGCATCTCCTCCGGCGCCACCAGTGGGTTACTCGTCGCCTCGGCCCCCAGCGCCTCGTCGCGCGCGGTCAGTCTATGCTCGCCCTCTGCCGCGACCGTGCAGGGGAAGCGATGGATGCCCGCGTCGGCCTCGGTGAACGAGTAATCGTGCGGCAGGCCCTCGAAGCCCTCGCTCTCGAGAAGCACGGTGCCCTCGTAGCGGCGAGCGGGATTGCCCCAGTGGTCCTCGGCCTTCACGATCGCCTCGATCTCTTCGCCTGGCTCAGCGCGCGAGGGGAGAATGCATACGAGTCGCTCTGCCGGGCCGGACACGACCTCGATCTCCGGCGCGTCCGGCAGCAGGATGAACTCGCCGGTGGCGATCGGGTCCACCAGCACCCGCCACTCGAAAGTGCTCTCACAGAAGGTCTGCGCCCGTGAGCCACGCGAGCCGCCGGAGGTATCTCCCAAGGTGAGCGTAATGATGTCACCCTCGCGCAACCCATCGTCGAAGACGTCGATTACGGTGGATTTGCGCCACGGCCGCACCCCCGCCTTCGGGTCGAACTGCCCGTTGAGACTCGCGCGGCCACCAGTCTGCAGGGAGCAGAAGTTCGGCTCTGAGGGATTATCGAACTGCGGCCAGGCCCAGTCGCTCTGCGAGCGCCAGGACAGCATCAGCCTGCCGCGATCGTCGAAGCCGTATGCCCCGACGTGGTAGGTCAGCAGCCAGGTGCCCCAGCTTCCGGCCACGACGGGACCCGCGGGATCAAGCTCAGCCCATCCGAACGCGCGGCGCATCTCCTCATCCGTCATCGGTCCCAGCGGGGTCGAGTTAAGTTCAGGCATCGATGAACGCTCCTCCAACTCCCTCTCGAATCTGGTCGCGCCGTGCTCTTTCGCGACGATGGCCCTCCGCACCTGTTCGGCGTGCCTGTGATCTGCGCGATTCCAGCGGCTTTTCCGCTCAGTTGGAAGGGGCGTGGGGTGTCGGTGACGAATTGAACGGTACAAACCTGGGCAATCCGACCGGCGTCCGGCAATGAAGAATCTGCCGCGTGAACCGGGGAGACACCATCATGAAGAAGCAGTACGATTTCCACGTCGAGCACTCGAAGAATGCGCTCAAGCAGGTCTCCGACAAACTGGAGAGTGTTGACCAGGTACTGATGTTCGCACAGGTCAACGCCCAACTTGCCACCGCCGCGATGCTCGAACAGGTCGCGCACGAGATGTCCATGAGTCGCACGAAGCGTTGAGCGCGGCGGCGCGTTCAACGGCCGGTCATGCCGTCTCAACACCTCATGCGAAGTCGGTGAACGGAGGGAGCCGACCGATGAGCGCTGATTTCTCCATGCTCGTAGCACCGGCCACGCCGGACAATCCGCGCAACACCGAGGGGGACATCATAGAGCTTGCGGACGGCACGCTGCTGCTGGCGTGGTCGGACTTCTACGATTCGCGAATGCCCGACGCCGCGCCCGCCCGCATCTCCGCGAAGGTCTCGCACGACCGCGGGAAGACATGGGGCGAGCGTTTCACCCTGCTGGAGAACGAGGGCGTGCAGAACGTGATGTCGGTGAGCTTCCTGCGGCTGCGGGACTCGGGCGACATCCTGTTCTTCTACCTGCGCAAGAACGGTCCCGATGATCTGCACGCCTTCGTGCGCCGCTCCTCGGACGAGGCCGCGACCTTCAGCGACCCGGTTCAATGCACTCGCGAGCCCGGATACTGGGTGGTGAACAACGCGCGCGTCGTGCAGCTTTCTTGCGGGCGGCTGGTCATGCCCTCGTCGTTGCACCGGGACATCGAGTCGACCGACCGCACCGGGTGGGCCACCGCCTGGCTCTCCGATGACGAGGGCCGCACGTGGGTGCCCAGCGAGAGCCTCATGCCGCTGCCGGGGCGCGGGGCGATGGAGCCGGGCGTGGTTGAACTGCGCGACGGCCGCCTGCTGATGATCATCCGCACCGAACTGCGGCAGATATGCCGCTCGTACTCCGCGGACGGCGGCGTGACGTGGACCGCCCCCGAGCCTATGGGCGTCGGCGCGCCGGTCGCGCCCTCGACCATCACGCGCATCCCGTCCAGCGGCGACCTGCTGCTGATCTGGAACGACTGCTTCCGCGATGATCCGAACGCCGAGGAGATGCGCACACCGCTCACCGCCGCGATCTCGCGCGACGAGGGCCTCACCTGGGAGCACGTTCGCGACCTCGAGACCGCTCGCGACCGCTGGTTCGCATACGTCAGTGTGACCTTCGTGGAAGACCGCGCGCTGCTCACCTACTGGGTGGACGAGCACTTCCGCGAACCAAGACTGCTGCACCTGAAGCTGCGCAGCCTGCCGATCGACTGGTTCTACCAGGCGTGAGAATATCCGTCAGTCTTCAGTCTGCGACTGGAGACTAAAGCCTAAGACCTGAACAGGGTGATCACAATGACTCAGCCACGCGGGTACTCCGTCCCCACCGTCGATCTGAATGAAGAGGCGCATCGGCAGGTGATCGTCGATCGCGAGTCGGGGCAGTACCTCGGCCACCCGACCACCGTGCTGCTCGAGGATGGCCGCACGATGGTCTGCGTCTATCCGAAGGGCCACGGGCGGGGCGCGATCGTGCTCAAGCGCAGCGAGGATGCGGGATTGACGTGGAGCGAGCGCCTTCCCACTCCGCAGAACTGGGAGACCTCGCAGGAGGTGCCGACGATCTACCGCGTGGTCGATCCCGAAGGAGTGCGGCGGCTGATCATGTTCTCGGGGCTGTACCCGGTTCGCATGGCGGTATGCGAGGATGACGGCCTCACGTGGACGCCGCTGGAGCCCATCGGCGACTACGGCGGCGTGGTGGCTATGGCCGACTGCATGCGCCTCAAGGACGGGCGACACATGGTCAGCTTCCACGATGACGGGCGCTTCCTGCGCAACGCGGGCGAGCGCGAGGGGTACATCGTCTATCGTGCGCTGAGCGAGGACGGCGGCCTGACGTGGAGCGAGCCGGAGGCGCTGGTCAGTCACCCGGAGGCGCACCTGTGTGAGCCGGGACTGGTGCGCTCGTCCGGCGGTGACACTATCGCGATGCTGATGCGCGAGAACTCGCGGCAGTTCAACTCGTTCGTGAGCTTCAGCGAGGATGAGGGTGACACCTGGAGCGAGCCGGTACAGCTTCCCGGTGCGCTCACCGGCGACCGCCATCAGGCGGTGTACGCGCCGGACGGGCGGCTCTTCATCTCCTTCCGCGACACCACCCACGAGACGCCGACGCCCGGCGACTGGGTCGGCTGGGTCGGCACCTGGGAGGACCTTGCGAACCTGCGCGAGGGGCAGTATCGCGTGCGCCTCAAAAAGAACTTCAAAGGGCGCGACTGCGCCTACCCGGCAGTGGAGATCCTCGCCGACGGCACGATCTTCACCACCACCTACGGGCACTGGATCGAGGGGGAGGAACCCTTCATACTCAGCGTTCGCTTCACGCTTGACGAGATCGACGCGAGGGCGTGAAGCGCCGGCAGGCGGGGAGGGCAGGGCGCGCTCGCCAGCAGTTGGCCGTCTGCCGTGATGGAGGGGCCGACGCAGGCGCGAGCGTCGTCTGCTCGCACCGAAGTCCGGCCCGGCTGTCTGTCGCCGCCGTTGTTGGCGACTTGCGACTGACGACTTGCAGCCTGACCCT
This sequence comes from candidate division WS1 bacterium, assembly GCA_003566775.1. Lineage (GTDB taxonomy): Bacteria > Armatimonadota > Zipacnadia > Zipacnadales > UBA5352 > UBA5352. Next base: position 43,879 of record PXBW01000074.1, on the reverse strand, counting down.
CAGTCCTCCAGCGGAAACGCCCCTGCGATCAGGCGGCGCAGGTCCTCGACGATCTCCGGGTGGTCGTCGACCACGTTCGTGGTCTCACCGGGATCGCTCCGAAGATCGTAGAGGGCGGGACCGCGGCCCGCTTCACGATCGCGCAGGTTCTGGAAGTAATGCCAGTCGAGCGTGCGCGCGGCGGCGAAGCCGCGGAAGCCGATAAGCAGCCAGTCATGCAGCGACTCGACCTCCCCCTCTGCGAGCGGCCAGAGGTCCACACCATCCATCGGCGGATGGTCCGAGATACCCGTCAGTCGCATCAGCGTTGGAGCAAGGTCCATGCCGCTTGCCAGAGCATCGATGCGGCTGCCCGCGCAGCGTCGCACAGGGTGGCGGATGATGAGAGGAATCTGAGTAACCGCGGAGTTGAGCAGACCCGGCGTCTTCTGCACGCAGCCCTGTTCGCCAAGGTGTGTGCCATGATCCGTGGTGAAGACGATCGCGGTGTCATCATCCAGCCCGAGGTCGGCAACCTTCTCCAGCAGGTGCCCGATCCACTCGTCCACGAAGGTGACCTCGGCCTTGTAAAGGGCGCGGATCGCCGGAAGGTCCTCCTCGCGCACGTCGTTCACGTCGACGCCGTAGCCGAATTGAAAGTCCTCCACCGGGTAGTCATCGAAGTACATGTCACGGAAGCGCTTCGGGGCATCCCACGGCTCATGGGGATCGAACAGTTCCAGCCAGAGCATGAACGGCCTGTTGTCGAGGTTGCTATCCAGCCACCGCATGGCGGCGCGGCATGAGCGGGCGACGATGTAATCCTCCTCACTCTCACGGTCCTGCATATTCATCATGTACTGCCGAATCCGCTCGTCGTAGTGAGGGTTCCAGAGGTGCTCGGGCATGTGATCCTTCGGCTCAACCGCGTCCCTCGGGCCGCTGTGCCACGGATCGCTCTCCTGCCCCCGGATCCACTCCCACGAGTCGAAGCCGCGGTGCAGGTTCATACCCGGCTTGAACATGTGATAGCAGTCGGCCACCAGGCCGGTGGTGTATCCACGCTCGCCGAGTATCTCCGCCACCGTGATGTCGTCGGGGGACAGGGGCCGCCACGCGCCCTCGGGCAGGATGGTGTTGCCCGTGTAGAATACCCGGCGCATGGGGATGGTGGGCAGACCGTCGCCATGCACGTTGGTGAAGGTCACGCCCTCACTCGCAAGCCGGTCGAGATTCGGGGTGCGAACGCGCTCATTACCGTAACAGCCGAGATGATCCGCGCGGAAGGTGTCGGTGACGATCACGATCAGATTCATCGCCGGGACTCCTTTTCGTCGTGATGCGCTACAAGAGAGCAGTTGACCGAAAGCACTCAGCACTCCTGCATGGCATCTTACCGATGATCAAGATTCGTCCGGGCGACCGAAACGCTCAACCAGCCTCTTCACTTTCTCCGGCTCCTCGGCGCGGGCGATGATCGCGATGCCGCGCGCGGCTCCCCGATCAGATTCCTGAATCAGCAGACCCGTGGCGGACATATCCACGTAGCGGTCTCCGTCGTGTGTGGGAACGACACCCTTCGCCCGGTAGATGCAATCGGCCGCATCTTCCAGCGCCGACTGCAGGGCATCGATCTCCACCGGGGCGCTGAAGTGGAGCGCGAAACGTGCGAAGTTGGGATCGGCACACAGCGCGTAGTCTCCTTCGCGACCGCGTTTTGAGCCCTCTGCGAGAAGATTGACGTTGGCTCGCGATCGTATGGTTCGCACAATCTCCGCCTCGGGCGCTATCTCGCGAACAATTCGCTCCGTCTCGGCCACCTGTTGCTCATCGAAGAGATCGATCTTGTTTACGAGAACTACATCCGCGGCCTCGATCTGAGAGCGAATATTGGGCAGTGTATGTATCAGCTTCGACAGGCTGCCCGGATCAACGATGCTCACTATCCGCCCGAGGTCGTATATCTCATTTAGTCCGGTCTCGGCGAGCATCTGCTCTACGACCATTGGATTCGCGACGCCACTGGCCTCGATCACTACGCTCTGGATGGGTTCATCGTCGGATCCGAAGCGTCGAGGTATCTCACGCAGGCGGCCAGCGAACTCGGTCACAAGGCAGCGGCAGAAGATGCTGCCTCCCGGCACCGCTACGACGTCGTCCTCGTCTGAACGCAGAATATCGCCGTCCACGTCGAGTGATGAGAACTCGTTGACGAGATAGACGATTTTCTCATCACCATGCAGATCGATTATGTGTCTGAGGAAAGTGGTCTTACCACTCCCGAGAAAGCCGGTGACGAGGCAGATCGGGATCATGATCCTCGCTTCTCCTCCAAACGTTCCCGGATTGCGTTCACGAGCTTCGGCTGATCGGGTATGATCGAGACGAATGCTGGTTGTCCATCAATGCAGATGGTCGGCACATGCCCCGCATCGAGGCGGCAAAACATGCCCAGACCCTCACGATGGGTGATTCTGTGCTCTTTGACCGTCACTGCGTCGCGGAACTGCTCGGCGGCGCGCTCGGCCGCCTCCATCATGTACTGACACGGGGCACAGGTCGCAGAGTTGAGCGTGATGACATCGACTATGACGCGATCTTCGGCATCGTAGTCGGGAAGCTCAATATCCTCGAAGCTGTCCTCCTCCGCCTCGATCACGGTCTCGCGAGCGACCTCGCGTTCGTATTCATCGACCGCCATCAGGCCCGCGGCGGCGACGTTCTCGGGTGGTGTGTCGTAGGGCAGATCACAGCCCGGGGCGAGGATGTATCCCCTGGAGCCGCCGATGTCGATGCACTCGAGCGCCGCTCTTCTGGCGTCTGCCTCATCGCCGAGCAGAAGCACCACGGTGAGTTGCAGGTTGCCGCCGAACGACTTCCGGTGCTCTCGTGCGGTGTCCCGCAGGAATGCGAGGTCCACGTTCTCATCGACGGAGATATTGTCGCAGTCAGTCTGACACATGACCTCGATGTTGCGGGTCGCGTCACCGCAGCAGAACAGGGAGGCGGCGCCGCCACGCCGATGGATGTGATCGAACAGACGGTTCAGTGATGGAGTCACAAACTGCGTGAAATGCTCCGGCGAGATCTGACTGACCATCGGATCGACCACAGCGATGACGTCCGCGCCGTTGTCGAGGTAGGCGTCTGTGGCGTCCCTGCCGACTTCCGCAGAGTAGGCGATCAGCTCCTGCACTTTCTCGGCCTCGTCGAACATCTCGAGGAAGATGTTGTTGCCAAGCAGATGCAGCGCCAGGGTGAAGGGGCCGCAGATGAGACCGTAGAGAGCCACCCGGCCGCCGATCTCCGCCTTTACGCGTCGCAGCGCCTCCATCGCGACCGGGAAGCGTCCCGCTTCAGGGGTGAACGCAGGCAGATCATCGGGCTCCGCGCCCTCTGCCAGTGGATGGGACGCGACACTGGGTGGTCCGTCGGAGGCCCAGCGAAGCTCACAGCCGAGTATCTCGGCCTCAAGCTGCAGGTCGAAAGTGATCGGCAGCCCGTCGGGCCGGTAGAGTTCGTCGGCCTTCAGCAGCCCGTCTGTCATCAGATCCGCCGATTTGAGATACTCGTCCGCCGGAGCCCCGATCAGCGCGCCACCGTGCGAGCCCACAAACGGTACCCATGCGGGGCGTTCTGTCTCCTGATTGTGAAATGCCCTCAACAGTACTTCTTTCCCATTCTCACTCATGGCCGACACGTGCTCCCGATACTGCTGCGAACCCTGCGAATCCTTGAGAAAAGCGCTTGGGTCGAATTCACAGGTTATCTATACGGGTATAAGGATACGCAGACCTGTCTTCGATGTCTTTCACCTGCAGCGGAATTATTGTAAAATAGTACGGTATCCTCCAGCATTCATCTTCATACACAGAGAGGCCTGGCGATGCCGAGGGGCGGCAGATGCGGTCTCGACCATGAGAGCTTCAGCGAACTTGCCCGGACTTACGCGGAACGCTGGAAGGTGGATCTTTGCGCGGTCGATTGCGAGGGTGATATTCTTTTCCCCGGCGGGCCGTGCGGGGAGTGCGAGGCACCGGGGCGTGACGAGTGCAGGGAGGCGCGGGCCTTCGCAGTCAGCGAAGGTCTGCGCTGGGGTGAGCCATCAGTCACGCAGTGCCCGCGGCGACGGATGATCTGGGCGGTGCCTCTGATGTGCAATGCGCGGGTGCTCGGGGGATTGGTGGCCAACACCGCTGAAGAGCGGGTGCTGCCCGACGAGGAGGGCTGCCCCCGGCTGGACATCGCGCGTGTCTGCGCGCATCTGAGAGAGATCGCGGAGGAGCACAATCTCACCAACGCCGCAGCGCTGGCAAGTAACCGGAGACAGTATTACGACGAGCAGCAGAGAGCACATGCGATTCACGACTTCAAGAACCGGGTGCATTACTCGATCCGCGAACTCTATATGCGCGAGGAGCCGGCCCTGATGGCCGCGATTCGCTCAGGCGACCGCCGGGCCGCGCGGGAGATACTTAACGAGCTGCTGATGACCGTACACTACCATGCCGGGGACCGTCTCGACCTGGTCAAGAGCATATTCCTCGAACTTGTGGTGACGATGAGCCGCACCGCAGTGGAGGCGGGAGGCGCACCGCAGCAGTTCCTCGGTATGAGTTACCGGGGCATCGACGAGGTGTCGGAGATCGCTTCACACGAGGACCTCGCCGCATGGCTGCGAGAGATGCTCGAGGGAATCATGGATGCGATTGAGCACAGTCGGCGCAAGGATCCGGGCTTTCTCCTCTTCGAGGCGCTGGACTACATGCGGACACACTGCTGCGAGCAGATCTCGCGTGATGACGTGGCCGAGGCGGTGCATCTGTCGCCATCACACTTCTCGCACCTCATCAAGCGCGAGGCGGGCGCAACCTTCACCTATCTGCTCAACCGCATGCGCATTGATCGCGCCGCGGAGATGCTTGCGCGTACCGACAGGGAGATCGCGCGCATCGCGCTCGAGTGCGGCTTCCGCGATCAGAGTTACTTCACGAAGGTATTCAAGCGCTACCGCAACACCACGCCTTTGCGCTACCGCAAACGTTTCTCGTGATACAGATGACGGCGGGCCTGCCCAGGGCTCTTTCTCGTCAAGCGTCTTCCCCGACGCGAATCTCATGAGATTCCCCCATTGAGATGCCGTCCGAACTCGGATACCATGGATATCGATGTTCCCGGTTGTTGTGGTGTGGTGAGCGGGGAGGATACCTGGATGACCATCGGTCTGCAGTTGCTTCTTGTCCTGATCGTCGCGATGCTGTTCTCAGCGATACTGATCTACGTATTCGGCAGGCGCGGTCCGGGGCCCGCCTCGGGCTTCCTCTTCTTCCTCGTGATCTTCTTTCTCACGATCTGGGCGGGCTCTGTCTGGATAGAGCCAATCGGGCCTATAGTCTGGGGCGTCCCGCTTCTCGTCACGCTGATAGTCGGTCTCGTCATTCTTCTGTTGATCGTGGTGGCCTCCGTACCGATGTCCGCGGAACCTGTCGCTCCGGATCAGGAGGCTGTACTTCCATCTGAAGGAGCAGGCTGGGGCTGCGGCGTGCTGTTCTGGGTTCTCATGGCAGTCCTCATTATCGCGGCTGTCGCTCGCTACACCTGGTTCCCAACTCCGCTTATCGGAGAATGAACGGAAAGGAGATCAGATCATGATGCGACTGAATGTGAAGGCATTCGCCACTGCCTGCGGACTCATCTGGGGCGGCGGGGTGCTGGCGTTCACATGGTGGAGGATGCTCTTCGGCGATCACGGGGAGGATGACACGTTCTTCAGTAAGCTCTACCGCGGTTACCGAATCACTCCCATTGGAAGCCTCATCGGACTTGCCTGGGGACTCGCGGATGGCTTCGCGGGAGGTGTCGTGTTCGCCTGGCTCTATAACACGATCGCCGACCGGATGCCGGTGAAGATCGAGATTTAGCCCGGGCACCGCAGGATCCGGTGCCCGAAGGGGGTACTGCCGCAAGCGAATGTGAACCCATTTCTTTCATGGAAGGTGGCCGCAAGATGAGTGTTCGTGTGGCGATCAACGGCTTTGGACGTATAGGACGTCTGACATTCCGGCAGATGATGGATGACAGCAACGTTGATGTCGTGGCGATCAACGATATCGCATCCATCGATGACCTTGCGTACCTGCTCAAGTATGACTCAGCGCTGCCCGGCGCGGGCGTTGAGGTCGAGGCAGGTGAAGACGGACTCGTCTATGGTGGAGAGGAGATACCATGCTCACAGCATGAGAATCCCGCCGACCTGCCCTGGGACGAGTACGGGGTGGAGGTTGTGCTTGAGGCAACCGGCGCGCTTACTGATCGTGAGAGTTGCGAGGCGCATCTCTCGGCAGGCGCCGACCGGGTCGTCATCAGCGCAAACTCGGAGGGTGCAGACGTTACCATCTGCATGGGAACCAATCATGAGGAATATGATCCGGACGAGCATCGGATCATCTCTGGCGCTTCGTGCACCACAAACTGCCTCGCTCCGGTGGCCAAGGTTCTCGATGAGCAGTTCGGCATTGAGACCGGCTTTCTGACCACGGTACACGGCGTCACCAGCACACAGGCTGTCGTCGATGTCCCGGCGAGTAAGCGTCGACGCGGACGGTCGGCCCTCGTGTCGATCATCCCGACCACCACCGGCGCCGCTGAGGCGACGACCATTGTGCTGCCTGAGCTTGAAGGCAAGATTGACGGGATGGCGATGCGTGTACCGGTGATCCTTGGCTCCATCTGCGATTTCGTTGTGCAGACTGAGAAACCGGTGAGCGTCGAGGAGATCAACGACACATTCAAGCGTAGAGCCGACTCTGACGAACTCACCGGAGTGCTCGGTTACACTGAGGATGAGATAGTCTCACCGGATATCATCGGGACATCATGGTCCGCCCTGTTCGACGCGGAATCAACAATGGTCCTCGGGCAGAACGCCGCCAAGATACTCGCCTGGTATGATAACGAGTGGGGCTACGGCGCGCGAATGCTGGAACTCTGCAGTTACGTTACACGCTGAGGAAACAGTCGATGCCCGAGCTTCCCGATGTAGAAGCGTTCAGGCAATACCTCTACTCGACATCGCTTCACAGCACAGTCGCCCATGTTGAGGCGAGGGACGACCTGGTGCTGGAGGACATCTCGCAGGAGGACCTGCGGGAAACGCTGGTGGGGACAGAGTTGGCGGACACGGCCCGTCACGGCAAGTGGTTGCTCGCACAGACCGCGTATGGGCCGTGGCTCTGTTTCCACTTCGGCATGACCGGTGAACTGGCCTATTTCGGCGAAGCGACGGATATCCCCGAGCACACGCGAGTGCTGTTTGTCTTCGAGAACGGAATGCATCTGGCATACCTCTGTCAGAGGCGGCTCGGACGGATCACGCTGACGGAAAGCGTCGAGGAGCTTGTGAGGCGCAAGGAGCTCGGACCCGATGCTCGTGACATATCATGGGAGTGCTTCTCCGAGGTGTTTTCGGGGCGGACCGCACCTGTGAAGCCGCTTCTCATGGATCAGAAGGTGATCGCAGGCCTCGGCAATATCCTGGTCGATGAGATTCTGTTTCGTTCCAGGTTACATCCTGAGCGCAGCGTCCACACTCTGGGCGAAGAGCAACGCCGGGATCTTCATGATACGCTTGGCAGAATCGTTGCCGTGCTGATCAGAGCGCGCACACAGGGGGATGAGGTGCCCGATAACTGGCTTCTGCACTACCGCAGCGAGGGAGAACAGTGCCCCCGCTGCGGCGCCCAATTGAAGCGCATGAGCATAAACTCTCGCGCCACGTACCTCTGTCCCCGGTGTCAGTCTCAACGATAGGCCACGTTTTCGAACGTCGGCGCCAACAGTATCGGCAATCGCTCGAGCGGTCTCACCCCTGGAAGGATGTACGGCTTCGTTGTGGAAATGGCCGTTACTATCAGCACTCTTGCGGGAGGGACCATACGATGGTAACGGTTTACAATACCTCGAAGGAGATCGCCGAGGCGGACCCGCCGATTGCGATTCTGCCCGTGGGCTCGCTGGAACAGCACGGGGAGCATCTTCCGATCGCCACCGACTGGATTCGCGCGGATGATATGGGCGAGAGACTCGCCGAGGTGCTGGGCAACTGCTATCTGCTGCCTGCAATCGCCTACGCCAACTCACAGGAGCATATGGACATGGCGGGGACTATCACGCTGCGTCCGTCCACGCTCGCGCTGGTGATCGAGGACATAGTGCTCTCGCTACGCCATCACGGCATCAGGCGCATCGTGGTGCTCACCACCCACGGAGGCAACTGGATCCTCAAGCCGACGATACGCGATCTGAACTTCCGCTTCCCCGATCTGAGGATCATACACTCGGACGGACCGCTGTTATCGGAGCGGGACAGAATGCCCACCGATATTCATGCCGGGAAAGGCGAGACCTCTGCACTGCTCGCACTGCGACCGAAGCTTGTCAAAGGACGATCACCCGATCAATCCCCGCCCTTCGGCCAGGAGTGGAACGACTACGTGGGCTATGGCACCACCACGAAGACGGGGGCGTGGGGCGAGCCGTCGAAGGCCGATCCCGATAGCTGGGAGGAGAGCACCCAGAAAGCAATCGAGCACCGGGTCGAGTACATCCGTGAGACCTTCGAGCGCCTCGACGAGGAACTCGGTCCGATCGACGAGGCATGACGCGCACCAGACGCTTGTGTGAGCGCGACCTGCACTACGAAAAATGGGGCCGGAACCGGCTCCACGTACGCTGAGACTCTACGAGAGGACGCAGCCAGCAATCCACGCGCACTAATCACGAAGAATCAGGCGTCATCGGAACAGATGCGTTTGGGTGGCCCGTCGCTACGAATACGCAAACTGCGCGGTCGCCTTGCAGTCACGATCCGCGGTGAGACGTACCCAGTGCGCGGAGAAGCCGGGCGGGAATGCGTGCGACCGCTGCTCTCCTGAGCCGACGGTGATCGTCTCCGCCGCGCCGAAAGTCCCGTCTCCGAGTACGTCCACTTCGATTGTGAACTCCACCGGACCGTCACCCACCTGCGACAGGTGCAGGCACTTGTGCTCGAAGCCGGTCATCAGGAACGGGTCGGACGGCTCGCCCGCAGTCACCGCGCTGCGCCGCCACGGTCCGCCCCAACCCTGCGGCCTGCCGAAGTTCCACAGGTCATCGGTCTTGCCCATCCACAGCCCCGCCTGCGGCTGGCCGCCGAGCGGATTGTTGTCGGCGTTGGGCGTGTTCTGATTGCCCGCCAGCACCAGCAACCCCGCCCACGAGCAGAAGTCCGGGATGATGCGCAGATGCTGGCAGATCGGCTTGATCGGCAGGATCTCGCCGCCGTAGACCTGCGCCGGCAGTTCGTAGAACATGCCGTGGCAATCCATCAGGAATCGCTCGGTCTCCACCTCGCGGATGCGCGTCCACTCCGTCAGCCAGCCGTGGTCGTAGCACTGGGAGGCCTTCGGCAGCCGCCAGGTGCGCCAGCGGCCGTCGACCAGCACTTTCAGGATCGCGGATGCCTCGTCCCAGCCGGTGCAGAAGATTGCCTCACCGAGGTTGCGCCGCCCCGCCGCCTCCATGAAGGGCTTCTCCTCTATGGTGATCCACATCTCGCCGTCCCACTGCGCAAGGCGCCCGGCGGCGTGCTTGCCCAGGTAATCCCGCTCATCGTACGAGTTATTGCAGACCACCACACGCTCCATCGAGGTGTGCGCGCCTTTGAAGTGCGGCCACATGCCCTCGGGAAGAGCGAGTTCGCCCTTGAGGTCCCAGAGTTGCTCACACTCCAGGGTCTCCAGGTTGCACTCAAAGAACAGGCCCTCCATAGTCAGGAAATACACCATCGTCTTCTGGCGGTAGAGGTGGTCCATCGTGGCGGTGAGGCGGTGCGGGACCAGCGCCTCGATCGTGCACACGTTGCCGTCGGGATCGATGATGTGCGGGCCGATGATCATCTGGTCGGTGGCGGAGTGAACGAAGCGGTTCGCATAGACGCCGACTACACTCTCTTCGCGCTTCGTCATGCGCAGATCCGCGTCAATGGTGTAGAGTCCGGTCCCGGAGCCGGATCCGGGATTCGACGGGTAGGTGATCATCCAGAGGCGATCCGCCCAGGGCATGAGCGCGCCGATCCCGGCCTCGGTGCGTCGTGGCACGATATCGGCGGTGACATGCAGATGCGGGAATACGCCGCTTACGTTCGCTCGTTCGCTCATCTCAGATCGCCTCCGTCAGATGTCCGCTTTCAGGCACACGTTATTCGGGCCGAGCGTAGCGTACCGCCACGCTCACTGCACTGGGCGCGACTCGCCGCGGACTCAAGCTTCGCCTCGCCCCCGCCTCGAACCTTCCGCAAGTGGGCGCAGAGCCATGTCATAAACGGGAGAGGCCCAACAGGGGCGGGACGCGCTGCACGAAGGTGCGAGGCCACCCGGTCTGAATCGTCGCGTACGCGAAGAGTTGGTGCAGACCGGGGACATCGATGCAGGAGAAGCCGCGAGTCGGCGAAACGATGAATGGCGTACAGCCTGGAGCAAAGTATCCAGTTCAGATCAGTCGAGTTCGGGGGGAACGTGTGCTGGACAATCTGTCCGCAATAACCGGCGCTTACAAGCCCGACTGCAAAGACCCGCCGCGACAGTAGGTCGGCGACGGTTCGCCAAATTGCTTTGCAGGCCGGGACGTTGAATTCCAGAAGAGTTGTGGCGGAGGGGGAGGGATTCGAACCCCCGGTGGCCGTGAGACCACAACGGTTTTCAAGACCGTCACCTTAAGCCACTCGGTCACCCCTCCGCAGCGATTCCATTATACAATGAACTGAGTCTGCGGGCAATCCCTCACGCCCTCGCCGACCCGGGTCCAGGCAGTTCGATCACATGGTCGGCCAACTCGTCGTAATGCTCGTGGCAGGTGAAGAGAAGCACCTGACTGTCCGCGGCGAGCCGACGCACGATCTGTACCGACGCATCGCGTCGCTCGGCATCGAAGTTCACGAACGGGTCATCGAGTATGATTGGCGGATGGCTCTCCGGCCATAAAAGGTCGGTGAGCGCAAGCCGCGCCGCGAGATAGACCTGCTCGCGCGTCGCACAACTAAGCTCCTCGTTGGGATCGACCTCACCACCCTTCTCCGCACATTGCACGGATGGATCGAGACTGGCGCGGTCGAAGTCGACTTTCGCGTAGCGCCCGCCGGTGATCGCGGAAAGAAGCTCCGACGTGCGCGGTTCGAGCACGTCGATCGCCGCGCTTAGTGTCTCCCGGTGCGCCTGTTCCAGCATCTCATACGCAAGCTCTGTCGCCGCGAGACGCTCCTTCAGCCGCGCAAGGCGCTCCTGTGTCACCGCAAGCTCCTCCTCGAGTCGCCGCAATCGCTCAGGATCCGCCTCGGGATGGGCAGCCGGTCCACGCTCCTCGTCAATCTGCGCGGCGATGCACTTTCGCTCCGAAGAGAGCGTGTTGATCCGAGTCACAAGCTCCTCGAACTCCTCGGCCGTCAACTCCGCGTGCACCATCTCGCCACTTTCAAGCTGCTGTTCAAGGCCACGGCGACGGCTGCTAAGGTCGGAGAGTTCGTCCCCTATCTCCGCCCGCGAACTGTCACCCAGCACTCCATTCAGGTTCGACTCGAGTGTCCCCAGTTTCTTACGCAACTCGAAGACCTCGCTGGCCTGCTGTGTGAACTCCGCGACGCTCTCGACCTCAAGCTGCCTGAGCCGACCCTTCAGCCGCGCTTCGGCAATCTCCGCCTGCTGCTCGGCCTGCTCCGCCTCTTCCAGCGCGCTCTCAGCCTGTGCCGCGGTGCGGGCACGAGCTTCACGTGCCTCCTCGACCGCCTGCCGCGCCTCGTTCGCCCTGCGCGCAAGAGTTTCGACATCCGGCGCTGCCTCGTGCTGCAACAGATTGCTCAGCTTCTCCTCCAGCATTGCGAGATCGGCGGAGGCCTCCTCGAGCCTCATTGAGGCCTCCTCATATCGCTCCTCGGCAACATCCAGCGCCATCCGTGGTCCGCGCAGAGCGCCGATGATCCCGACCACAATCCCGATGGCCGCGAGCAGCCACGGCCACGCCTGTCCAAGTCCCACGCCAAGTCCCGCTCCGGCGATCACCAGCACCGCCCCAATTGCCAGCCGGTTTCGCACCTCCGAGGTGGCCTGTCGCGCGGACTGCAGATCCTTCTCGGCGCCCGCTGCGTCCTGTTCCCGGGAATCCACGCTTTCCTCAAGTGAACTCACATCTCGCGAGAGGTCCCTTGCGTGCTGGACAGTCTCCTCATCGGGTGCCTGCTTCTCAACCTCCAGCACCCTTTTCTCCGCCTCCTCCGCCTCTTCAGCAAGCTGCTTCGCCCGGTCGCGAAGCTCGGGCGCGCGTTCGCGGGCCTCCCTGTGTTTTCGCTCCAACTCGCGCAGTTCCTCAACCTGCTCTTCCGTGATCTCCGGAAGTCCCTCAAGCCGTTCCTCGACCTCTTTGATCTCCTCGGAGAGCCGCTCCGCCTGCCGCTCGCGCCGCTCGAGTTCATTACAGCGCTCGCGCACGTCGGCCAACTTCCCCTCGATCTCGCGGCGCTGCTCCGCGCGTTCACGCAGACGCCTCGCCTGCTCCAGTTCCGCGTCGATCTCGGCAAGGCGCTCCTCGAGGCGCTCGATGCGATCCCGCGCCTTCTCGGCACGCGTGACTGTTGGCCGCAGAGCTGCGATCTCCCCCTCAAGATCCTCTATTTGGTCCATCGCCGCGCGCACCGGGCCGGGATTCTGCGCGTGGCGCGTCAGTCCCCTGCGCATGCCGCTCAACTCGGAGTTCAACTCCTTCAGCACGCTCTGTGCCCCGGACTCCGTGCCCGGCCCGGTCACGGTCTGCTGAAGAAGCTGGCTGACCTGACTGCCCTCCTCGAGCTTAGCGAACTCCTGCTGCGCGAGGCACGCGGTGGTTTCGTAGATACCCCGAGAGTTGATTCCCAGCAAATCGTGAAGCCTCTCGGCGATGAGCGCCTCGTCGCGCAGTACCTCGCCGGTACTCTCGCAGCGCATCTCCGCCCGACGCTCTTCGAAGTCCCGAACAAGGTGGTGGCACCCGTCCGGGGTGTCCAGGGTCCCCTCGATCACAAAGCTCTCTACCTGTCCCCACCTCTGCAGCGCGAGAAAGCTGCTGTCACTCGTGTCCACCTTCTTCTCGCATAACAGCAGCCGCACGATCGCCTCGCGCATGGTGGACTTGCCGGCCTCGTTCGGGCCGCGCACCACGTTCAACCCCGGCGCGAACTCCCAGGCGTCATCGTGAAATCTGCCGAAGCGCCGCAATCGAAACTCCTTCAGCATCATTGTCGATCCCCTCTGCGTCGCAGCATCGAGACCCCGATCTGCAGCGCGCGTTCGGCGATCCGCCGCTCCTCGGCGTCATCTGCCGTCTCGATGCGCTCCCTCGCCAGTTGAGCGAACTTGCCAAGCGTGAGGCGCTCGTCGAGGTCCTGATCATCCAGACGATCGAGCGCGGGATGAGAGCCGTCTCGAATGCGCAGCGCGAAACACGAGTCACCCAATCTCTCCATCGCCTCATCGGGGTCGATCATCACCCCCGGAGCGGCAAGGCCCGTGAGACGCACGTCCAGGAGCCGCTCGGGTGCAGCTTGCTGCTCGATGTGCGAGACCAGTTCCTCGGTGCCCGAGAGGTTTGCGACGTCGATCTCCAGCGTCCGGGACACCAGACTGCCGACCTCGAGGCGCTTGATCTGCGCCGGGCCATCGCCGAGAGTTACCAGTGCCACTGAGCCACGCCTCCGATCACCGAAGCCGGACACCTCCGGGCTGCCGGGGTTGATCGCCCTGACGTCTCCCGCGGACACGTCAATGAAAGAATGCCAGTGGCCCAGTGCAAGGTAGTCGAGTTCAGTTGCGGCGATCTCCTCCTCGCTGAAGGAGCTGCCGCTGTCATCTACGTCTCCGCGTTCCCATGATCCGTGCGCCACGCCCACATTGATCGCTGCTTCGGGCGAGGCGCGCAGTTCCCCGACAGGCCGCTGACCGCTGATGTCGCAGCGATGCGCGCAGCCGTGAACCGTCAGATCGAGTTGAGGAAGGTCTATCGATATACCGCCGACGCCCCCAAGCACGTGGACGTGTGCTCCCAAAGCAGTGATACGTGGCGAATCCCACAGAGCACTCTCAGCCCAGCAGTCGTGAGTGCCCGGAAGCAGCACCGTCTGGATCGGCGGTGTCGCTCCCCCAAGTCGGCGGATTCCGCTCAGCGCGCGTTCAACAGTCTTCGCCGCCGGTGAGCGACTGTCGAAGAGATCGCCCGCGACGATCAGAAGCTGAACGCCGCGGTCCAGCGCCTCCTCGATGATCCGCTCCCACGCCTCCCATGTGCGCTCGCGCAACTCCGCCGCGCGCGTTCCAAGTGCCCGGTTCGGTGCGTCGAGGTGGACGTCCGCGGTATGCAGCAGCCTGATTGTGCTCATCGACTTCACACTCCGCCTCGTGATACCGTGTACGCGTTCTTCCTGATGGCACCCGGCGAATCCTTCGCGGATCCGTCCGCTGACATATTCAACGGAACAAGCAGGCGCCTGTCAGCGTTATCAGTAACATAATGATTGCGGTGAAGAATATGATCTCGACAGTGGCGATTCTCCTCCTTGTCGCAGGTAGCTGTGCGGCGCAGCAGCCTGACGGCCCGTGGCATAGAAGTCTCGCGGAGGCGCAGGAGGTCGCAGCGGAGTCCGGAAGGACGCTTTTGATCAACTTTGGCGGACCGGGCTGCGGCCCCTGTGACCGTCTGCGTGAGGAGACACTCTCCGACGAAGCGGTCGCCACGATGATAGACGAATACTTCGAGGCCGCGCCGGTAAATGCCGCAGTACAGACGGAACTTGCGACGCGCTATCTGGTGAACAGCTTCCCAACTATCATCTTCATGGATGCCGACGGAACGGAGGTACATCGACATCGCGGCTTCGCCTCCGCGGAAGGTTTCCTTGAAGTGCTGGCGGCCGGACTGCAGGCCCACGAATCCCTCCGCCACGCCCGTGCCCTGGCAGTTCAGGCGGGCGACGACATCGCCCCGGATATCGAGACAGAGATCGCAGAGAGCTTCCTCGCCGCGCTACAATATGGGGATGCCGCCCGATGGGCGCGCCGGGCGCTTGAGAACGCACCCGAGGACACAACCGCTCCCCGCGCGAAAGCATCCTTCGTGCTTGGTGCTGCGCTGGTCGAGGGTGACGATCCCACCGCCGCTATCGAGCACCTGCAGACGGCGCTCGAACTCGACCCCGACGCCTCATGGGGCTGGCAGGCGCGGTTAAAGCTCGGCTACGCCCTGCTGCAGACGGATCGGCGCGACGACGGAGCCGTGCTGCTGCGTGAGGTAGCGGGGACGGAAGAGGCGGCCGGGGAGCTTCGCGATGAAGCCACTCGGCTGCTGCGCTGGGCCGGATTCGATGCCCCCTGAAGTCGCGTCCCGCTTATCCCGGTCGCTCCTTCAGTCGGCGCAGAACATCCCGTGCGGTCCGATCGTAAAGCTCATGCCAGCCGGGATCGAGCAGGCACTCTGTAACCTCGTAGCCGCCCAGCGCATAGTCCTCCGCAGGTGGGCCGTAGTGCATGTAGCCGTTCGAGAATGGGGCCACGATGGTGTGCTCGAAGGGCGAGGCGGCCTTCAGGTCGAGGCCGACCTGGCAGAGAAGCTCGGCGGGCGATGTGATCAGCACCGTGTCACCGATGCGGATGCCCTGCACTTCGGCGGCGATTGTGTCCTCGCCCGACTCGGCGTTTATCGCCTCGTGGCGGCGCAGGGTGCCGATGTTGCTCTGAATGCGCGCCAGCTTCTCCATCACCCGTATGTTGCTTAGATAGCGGTCGATATTATGCCGGTTCAGTTCATCGAGCGCCTCGAATTCGTCACTGCCCCGCGCCTCAGCCTGCATGTAGCGCCATGAGTAATCCGCCGGGTGCTCCGGATTGAGCGCGTACTTGAGGTACAGCGGCAGGAACGAGCGGAAGTTGAGGGTCATGCCGACCAGCGACTGAAGCAAATCATCGCGCTCCTGCTCAAGCTCGGCGACGCGCTCAGGGACGTCGCTCCGGCGCGGCAGGCGGATCGTCTCAGAGACCACAGCGAGCGTGGCAGGGCCACTGGCGATGGAGCCAAGCGCTTCGAGGGTGCTCAGACCGAGCATCCTTCCGAGGGAGCTGCAATCGCGCGGGTGGTCGAAGTCCTTGTATTGCACCTCGGTGATATCCCCGCCTGCACCCTGCAGGAAGATCGCCATCGCCCCACCACCGAGGCAGTCTTCGATGACATCAGAGGCGAAGCCGGGGAAGTTAGCCGTTATCGGGCCGCCGGGTACGCCGATCAGCGGATGGCAGGCGTAGTTATAGACGATTGCCAGCGGGCTTCCGTCCGCGCGATCGAGGCGGAGGATGCCGATCTCGGGGTCAATGGGGCCGAGGTCGGCTATCTCATCGTCCGGAGGACATGGGTTCGCCTGGCGGATCGTCCAGCCGCGGCCATCCTTCATGCGCAGCGTACGGTTGATGATGAAGCGGTCTTCGTGGCCGACGCCTGCGCCGACCGAGACCTCTACCATCGATTCTGCCGCGCGGCGAACCGCGTCGAAGGTGCGGGCGATCTGCTCGTCATGCTCCACCAGCAGCGGCCCTGCCGGGTGCGTGTGCGTGGCGCTGACCAGTGCATTCGCGCCGGGAATGGCCAGTTCGCTGTCAATTCGCGCCCGCAACCCGGGGAGGAACTCGTCATTGATGTCACAGATGCCGCCAATCGCGACGGCGTCCATGGCGATGATCGCGACGCGCGTGGATCCGTCATCGAGCACCAGCGCCTTCGCGTAAAGCGGATAGTTTACCGTGACGCCCACCTGCTCGGTTGTGATCTCGCGCCTGCCGACACCGGCCTGGAGCGTGCTCAATGAATGCTCTCCTTTCGCGCTGCTGTGAACCATCATACCCGCGGGGCCGTCTGTACCGCAGATTCGGCGATTGACGCGTTCGCGAGAGCTTGCAGCACCCGGGGTGCGCCATGCCGCTTCGCTTCGATGGCAGTGTTTCCGCGCTGATGGGGATTGTCCTCTTCTGTTGCGCGGCCGCGCCGGTGTCTGCGCAGTCTCGTGGAGAGCCGCAGTGGGTCATTGAGCCGGTCTCAGCGCCGGGAGTGCAGTACGGGACCTTTGAGGGCCCTGCGGCAGGCGGCCCTGTCAGCTACCACGTGTACCTTCCCGATGCATATCAAGCTGACGAGGAAGCGCGCTTCCCGGCGCTCTACTGGCTGCATGGGAGCGGGGGTCTCAATGCGGCCGCCATCCGCCAGGTCTCCGGGCACTTCGCCGGGGCGATGCGCGCGGGGGAGATACCTCCGATGATCGTGGTCATGCCCAACGCGCCTCCGCTCAGCCTCTGGGTTGATTCGAAGGATGGCGCCACGCCGGTGGAGAATGTTGTCATCGAGGAACTGCTGCCGCATATCGATGCGACGTACCGCACCATCGCCTCACGCGAGGGACGCATCGTGGATGGCTTCAGCATGGGAGGCTACGGCGCGGCGCGCTTCGGCTTCAAGCGGCACGATCTTTTCGGCGCGGCTTCATCGCTGGCAGGTGGTCCGCTGCAGCAGAAGTTCACGCATGCTCCTCGTGCGAGCGAACGGGGCAGACGCGCGGTCCTGCAGAGGGTATTCGGTGGCGATCACGATCATTTCCGCGCCCTCAGCCCCTGGGCGCTCGCCGAGCAGAATGCGGACGCGATTGCCGAGCATCTTCTGCTGCGCGTGGTAATCGGCGAGCAGGACGAGATGATCGATGTGGCGCACGAGTTCACCGCACACCTGCAGCGGCTGGGCATCCCGCATCAGTTCACGGTAATCCCCGGTGTCGGCCACGAACCGATGGGCGTGCTGCGAGGGCTTGGGGCTGATGGCTGGGAGTTCTACCGCCGGGCCCTCGCGCCCTTGCGCGCTATGCCAGCCAACTGAGATCGTAATCCTTTGCGGTCTCATAGAACGCCAGTATGTTCTCAATCGGCGTGTCATGCTGCACGACATTTGACGGCGCGAGTATCAGGCCGCCATTGTGGGCGCAGCCCTCGATCAACTCGGTAACGTGCCTGCGCACATCGTCCACGGTGCCGAAGGGAAGCACGTGCTGGATTGAGCCGCAGCCGTCCATGGTGATGACATCCCCCCAGCGGCGCTTGACCTCAAACGGGTCCATGCACTCGGGCTGGATCGGGTTGATGATGTCAAAGCCTATCTCGATGAGGTCATCCATGATCTCCATCAGGTTACCGTCGGAGTGAATGTGGATGTGCAGGTCCGGCTTGATCTCCCTGCCGATTGCGATGAGCCGGGCGAGGCGCGGTTTGTCGAACTCCCGCCACGAATCGACCGACATGATGAGCCGGTCCTGCATGGCAATATCGCCGCCGATGCTGAACTGATCGATCCCTGCCGCGGCGACTCGCCGCATGATCTCCTCCCACGTCTCGTAGATACGGTCGTAGAGGGCATGCTTGAACTCCCTGTCGATGAGGTAGTCCATCAGGCTCTGCTCCATGCCGCGCAGCCGCCAGGCGGTCTTGTAGGGCTGCTCGACACCCGCCTGCACCCAGAAGCCGCTCTGCTTCAGTTCCTTCACCCGCCGCGGGAGGTCCGGGTTGTCGATCAGCCGGTCGGGGCCGGGGAAATCGTACGCTTCGAGATCGGCCAGCGTGGCTTCCTCAAGCGGCGCTGAGATGTACTCGAGGTACTTGCCGCCCGCGCCAACGCGCTGGATTGCGCCCCAGCGATCCTCGAAGGTCAGATCATCGTGCCAGACGTATTCCTGCGCCGAACCGGGCCAGTCGCCGGGGCGGGCCTCCCTGTCCTCGCGCGCCTCCCACTCGGGCCAGTGTATACCGACACCCGCGCCCGCCCATCCCTCGATGCCCAGATGCTGCTCGACTACGCTCCAGTCGTCGGTGTCGAAGTGTGCCAGCAGAACGCGCTTCACCTCGTCGCGCGGCGAGAACTTCACGGGCACGCGGTCGGAAAGCTCATGGTTCACCGTCTTCTCGATACGTTCGCGCGGGTTCATCGCGACCTCCCGGTCCGTTCGCTTTGACGCCGTTGCGAGCTAACCTGCGACATCCGCGGGCACTCGTCCCTGCTGACACCAGTGATACTGGTGTCTCCTCCATATTCAGATCACTCTGCCAATTGAGGACGGGGCGCAGCTACCCACGGACAGCGGTGCTATGTCTGTCACTCTTCGACGATGGCGCCATCCGACCTTCTCATCGTCCGGAACGTCCAACATTAACGGACTATCCATCACAAAGGGATCGCACCGGGACACCGCGAATGTATTAATGGAGTTCGTGGCACGACAGAATTCGCACACTACACGTGCTGGACCACGTATTATCAGAGGAAAGGGTGAACTGTTGATGAACAGACGCGATCTGCTCAAGGCACTCCTCGTGGGCGCCGCTGGTGTGGTCACCGGCGGAAGGGCGCTTCGCAGGATCGTTGAAGAGGGCGTCTCCCGAGAACCCCTGCCCACTGACGGGCAGCGGGTGGCGGATGCAGGTGATACCGAGATAGTCCGGCGACGCCTCGGCAGCACCGATCTCGAAGTCTCCATGTTCAGCTTCGGGGCGATCAAGCTGCCGAACATTGACGAACAGGAGGCCGCCGATTGTCTCAACCTCGCTCTTGACCACGGCGTAAACTTCATCGACACCGCCCGCAACTACCGGGACAGCGAGGAGAAGATCGGTAAGGGTATCGCACACCGCCGCGATGAGTACTACCTTGCAACCAAGAGCACCGCTCGTGACGCGGAGGGGCTTGAGGAGGAGTTGAACACAAGCCTCAGAGAGATGCAGACAGATTACATCGACATCTACCAGTTACACACCGTGAGCAATCAGAGTGCCTGGGAGGCCGTACGCGCACCCGGAGGGGCCTATGAGGCCGCTCTCACAGCGCAGGAGGACGGCAAGATCGGACACATCGGCATCACTGTCCACAGGGACAGAAACGTGATGCGCGAGGCGATCACATCCGGGCTGTTCGAGACGATAATGTTATGCTACAACCCCGTCGATTCGGAGGGCGTGGCCGCGGAGATCCTGCCGCTCGCTGATGAGCACGACGTGGGTGTCATAATCATGAAGGCGCTTCAGGGAGGCGCACTCTGCCCGCCGGAGGAGGCGCGAGTTGAAGGCCTTGGAGGTCCTGACGCGGTCATCGCGGGGAGTATGCGTTTCGTCCTCGGTGATCCGTACGTGGATACCATGCTGGTGGGGATGGAGGCCACCGAACAGGTCGAGAACAACATCGCAGTTGCAAAGGCATTCGAGCCTCTGACCGATGAAGAGCGACGTGAACTGTTCGACCTGATCGGAGAACTGCGCCCGGCCATGCGCTACGACCAGACCTGCCTGCGCTGCGGCTACTGCCTCCCCTGTCCGGTCGAGATCGACATTCCGGAGGCACTGCGGGCCGCAGATATGAAGCGCGCCTACGCCGATGATCTGCAACACATCGCCGACGAAGCATGGGATGATCTCGAGGTTCATCCCGAGGCTTGCATCGACTGTGGTGTCTGCAAAGACCGCTGCCCGGCAGGCCTTGAGATTCCGGAGCTGCTGCAGGAGGCGGTTGCGCTCTACGAGGAGTGATTCGGCCGGGCGACATGCTTCACTGACGCACACGTGCTCGGGCGATCCCCTGCCCGCTCCTCAGTGTGGCCGCTAAGTCTAAAAATCCAGCGGGAGGGCCATGCATGTGCGAGGGCCCTCCCGCTGTTTACGCCGTGTGAAGCGGTGCCTGCATCAGATCGGGAAGCTGATGTTCGCCGAGACCCCCACACCGGGCACCGCTGTCACGTCCGATGTGATGGGTATCAGGCCCTGTCCACGGAAGTCACCGACCCGCAACTCGATCTGGGTTACCGCACCTACTCGCCCGAGTTGCTCGGACGGACCCTGCACCTGTGCGGCGCCGACTGCGGTGCCGCTTCCCACGCTCAGGATGGGAACGACCTTCGTCGCGTCCGCAATCTCCGCTTCTCTCTGTGCCAGCACGCTGTTGATCGCGTTGTTGATGTCGCCCGCGAACTGATTCACAACCCAGCCGATCCCGAAGATCCTTACGAGATCGCCGATCGCTCCGCCGAGCCCAAACTGGGCCTCGGTGGGCTGGGGACCGACGGCCATGCCCAGGACGAAGGCCCAGACGAGAATCAGCACCGTAAGGTTACGCATCTTGCCGTTCATTCGCATCATCATGGCCTCCTCTGTTATATGCCGAGATCCCCGATGGCGGTCAGACCGACCTGCTGCACGCGGTCAAGACCCCCCTCAGTGGTTACGGGCACGTAGATGTCGATCACGAGAAAGTCACGGAATCGCGTCTCAAGCTGAGTGACGCCCTGCACGCGCCCGACGGCCTCTCGTGGTCCGTTGATCCTCGCGGCACCAATGCGGGTACCGCGGCCAAGGCTGAAGATCGGAACTATCCTGTCCGAGAAGCCTTCGGGAAGCTCCGGCTCCGGATCGATCTCTTCAAGCTCATCAGGCTCAACCTCGGTTACCAGCGGCTCATCGTCCTCATCCACTGGTTCGGGATCGTCAGCAACCGGTGCCACTGGATCGGCGACCGGAGCCGGGGCCGGAGCCTCAACACCGAGAGCGGACATTACGTTGACGCGCCACGCATCTGCCAGCCCCATCGCCGTGGAACCAATCGCCTGTGCTTCCGCCTCGTTCACGTGCGCGATCAGCACTCCGGCTGCCCGCAACTCCGCGCCACCGTGCGGACTGCGCCGGGCTGCCAGATCGTGCGGTGAGTGCGGCTGAGACAGCCACCTTCTGAGGCGATCCGCGATGACCGTTGCGCGCTCGTGTGCGCTGAATCCACCCGCGGAGGTTCGCATCCGAACCACGATCTCATCGTTGATGAGCACCTCGCCGACAGTCCTGGCGTTGACCACGGCCTCCCGGTCTTCAACCGTGGGCGTCGCCTGCGCCGGCTCCTGCGCATATGCGACAGACGGGGCGAGGTTAAGCACCCTATCCATCTGGGTGCCGGCAAAGAATGCGCCCGCGGCAAGCGCGCCGATCAGCGCCGCACAGCACACTCCCCGCAACACCTTCCTCCATGTACTCAAGTTACGCCACCTCCTCGATTGACCCGCGTTAACGGGTCTTCGCGCGTCCTGTGCGAACCGATATCATCCCGGTTCATGGTACGATTCGCTTTCTCTGCATTTCTTCCTGCCTGTCTCACAAAAGGTCTTTACCCGGCAGTAACGAATTCTACTCACGAAGGTTCATTATTCGACCAATCGGAGGGCAACCATGAGCGAGATCGACCGGCTCTGCATCAACACGATCCGGGGCCTTGCGATGGACGCGGTTGAGAAGGCGGCCTCGGGACACCCAGGCATGCCCATGGGCGCAGCGCCTATGGGCTACGTTCTCTACCAGCGATTCATGAAGCATAACCCCGAGGAGCCCCGCTGGTTCGACCGCGACCGCTTCCTGCTCTCGGCCGGTCACGGCTCCATGCTCATCTACGCCCTTCTGCACCTCAGCGGATACGACCTTCCCATGAAAGAGCTTCAGAGCTTCCGGCAATGGGGCAGCAGGACTCCGGGGCATCCCGAATTCGGAGATACACCCGGCGTTGAGACCACCACCGGCCCACTCGGTCAGGGACTGGCAAATGCAGTTGGGATGGCCATCGCGGAGGCCTTCCTCGCAGCGAGGTTCAACCGGCCCGAGGGTGCGGAGGAGGATTTCGGGGTAGTCGATCATCACACCTACGCAATCTGCTCGGATGGCGACATGATGGAGGGCATCTCCCACGAGGCCGCCTCGCTTGCCGGGCATCTCGCGCTGGGAAAGCTCACAGTCCTGTACGATGACAATGAGATCTCCATCGAGGGCTCCACTGATCTCACCTTCAGCGAGGACATCCCGAAGCGTTTTGACGGCTACGGCTGGCACACACAGGTCGTGGCCGATGGCAATGACCTCGATGCCATCGATTCAGCCATTGAAACTGCTCGGACCGAGGCCGAACGGCCGTCGCTGATCTGTGTGCGCACCCAGATCGCCTACGGCAGCCCACTGGCGGGTGAGGCAGAAACGCATGGGGCACCCCTCGGTGAAGAGAACGTTCGCGCGGCTAAGGAATACTTCGCTATGCTTCAGGACGAGGAGTTCCACGTGCCAGACGAGGTTCGCGCGCACATGCAGGGGGCGGTCCGGCGCGGGCGCGAAGCGCAGGAACGCTGGGAGCAGAGCGTGGCGCGCTATCGTGACAGCTTCCCGGAGCAGGCGGCACTGCTGGAGCGCGTGATGGAAAACGCGGGCGCAGATGCGGAGGCAATCGACCTGCCGGTCTTCAAGCCCGACGAGGGGCCACTCGCCACGCGCGTGGCCTCCGGCGAGGTAATCCAGGCGCTCAAGGACAGGCTGCCCACCCTGATTGGCGGGTCCGCAGATCTGGCACCCTCCACGAAGACTATCATGGACGGCGAGGGGGATTTCTCCGCGCACAATCACGCCGGTCGCAATATCCGTTTCGGTGTCCGCGAACACGCGATGGGAGCAGTCGTCAACGGCATGGCCCTGCACGGTGGCGTGCTTCCCTACGGCGCGACTTTCCTGATCTTCTCCGATTACATGCGACCCGCGCTGCGCCTCTCTGCGCTGATGAATGCCGACACCCACTGGGTGTTCACCCATGACTCGATCGGAGTCGGAGAGGACGGACCCACCCACCAGCCGGTCGAGCACCTCATGAGCCTGCGCAGTATGCCCAACATGACGTTGATCCGCCCGGCGGACGCCAATGAGACCGCGATTGCGTGGAGGCTGGCGATCGAGCGACAGGGCCCGGTGGCGCTGGCGCTGACCCGACAGAGCCTCCCTGTGCTCGATCCAGAGCATTATCCGATTCATGAGGGCTGCATGAAGGGCGGGTATGTACTCGCCGACGCTGACGGTGAGATCCGACTGGTCATCATCGCGACCGGCTCCGAGGTCGCGCTTGCGCTGGAGGCGCGCGAAGCGCTGCAGCAGGAGGGCATCGGGACGCGCGTGGTATCGATGCCCTCGATGGAGATCTTCGAGGAGCAAACGTCGGATTACATAACGGAGGTGTTGCCGCCCGATGCCCCCAGGCTCGCCATCGAGGCGGGGTCATCACTCGGCTGGGAGCGCTGGACCGGCAGCAGGGCTAACGTCATCGGCCTCGAACGCTTCGGCGCATCCGCTCCAGGCGACGAGGTGATGAGACAACTGGGCTTCACCGTCGAGAATGTGGTCGAGAGAGCGCGCAGGCTACTCGATGCAGCGGCTGAAGAGAGTTAACGACGTCGGAAGGCCGCAGGGCGGACCGTAGCTACCGGGGGTATGGAGCAACCTCCCGGATGACGCTCCCCGGTGGAACCTACTACCGGTATCTTTCCATTACCGGTATCGGGCAGGTGACGGCGGGTAGGCGCGACCTGCCCTTATTGCGCCTGTGCGTCCGTCTCAGTCATCGATTCGGTCGGATTCGGCTCCTCGCTCTGTGCCCGCATCTCTCTGCGACGGTGCGCCCATCGTCGTATCAGCAGGATCACGGTCAGCAGAGGCACCCAGACGATCGAACCGGTGATCACGAGGTAGATCAGAGCGGTGACTACGCTCTGCACAGCGGCTCTGAGTGAACGCCATGCACCCCGGACGTGATAGCTCAGCCGCCAGCCCGCAGGTGCGTGCACCGGAGAATCCCCGTACTCGTGAAGGGAGATCGTCAGAGTTGAGAATCCCACCTGGTCCTTGAGGTAGCGCAGCCTCCCCTGCAGAGACTCTGTCTGTCCGCGCACTTCGGTGAGTCGCTGCTCGATCTTCAGCAGGTCCTCAACACTCTGCGCCTCGTCGAACATCTCGCGAACTCTTTGCTCCTGAGCCTGAAGGTTCGCGATGCGTCGCTCGAGGTCCACGAACTCCTCCGTGACGTCCTGCCCGTCGATGTGATCGTGCCTGACCTCACCGAGCGCTTTGACCTGCTCATATACCTCGTGGAAGTGGGTAGCGGGGACACGGGCTGTGATCTTCGCCTCGTGATACGTCTCGTAGTCGTTGACTTTGAGAGAGGCGATGAAACCGCCTCGTTCCTCGACCAGCGACAGCACGCGCTTCTGCGCCTGCTCGAGATTATCCACCTCAAGCCCAAGCTCCGCGGTCCTGATGACCCTGCGACTCTCTGCGGCCTCGGCGGCGGCGAGCATCGAGGCAGCGACCGCGGTGTCTCCAGTTGCGGAGATATCGGTGCCCGCATCGGCCATCCTCTGCGGAGCTTCCGAAGGTGCCTCTACCGCGTCGAACGCCGCCTCCCTGTCAGGCGTCGCCGGTGGAGCCACGCGCGCGGCTTCCTCCGACGAGGGTGTGAGGAGCCCGCATCCTGTGAGTCCGACCACCACAAGCAGTACTCCCACCAGCGCCGTCCGACTGACCACCGATGATCGCCGCATCGCCGCTTACCTCCCACGCGCCTCAGCGCTAACCTGTCACCTGACGTTACACGGGCTATGACGGGGCGAACGCGCCCGGGGTTCCGACGAGGGCAACGCCTGATCGCGAGCCGATCAGCCGAGCCGCTTCCAGGTCATGTTAACGATCTCACTGTCGCGGAAGGTAAATGTCTTCTGCCAGAGGCTCTCGGAGCCGCCGACACGCACGCGGCAGTTTGTCACGAGACGCCCGTCTCCGTCCTCGTTCAACTCATCCTGCAGCACCTCGCAGTTCACGAGGTCCTCGCCGTAGTTGCTCTTGAGGTACGCTCCGACTTTCCTGTCGATCTCGGCCTGGTTCAGGGTTGCCATGTCAATTCCTCCCTGCGAACGACCCGAAGGCCGCCGCGAGTACTCGAATGCGTGCCAGAGATTTCGTGGTGACCGGGACGGATACCTGCCCGACACTCGCTCCCGTAAGTGGAGTCACGTCCGACCTCTCTGGAGAGGTAGCTAGCGAGAACGTCCGAGCGGCAACGCCTGGAGATAGGACTGAATGAGGGCAGTTGAACCACTTACGGAAGCCTCAGCGGATACTCACCATACTCATTGATGGTCTCGCGTACAAGCTGGATCGTCTCAACCGCGATGTCCGGCCCCACCGAGTGTGTCCCGATCGCGAAGCCGCCGTCCGCCGCTGCGTATAGTACATCTATCACATGAGCGCGCACCTCGTCGCGGTCTCCGCGTGGCAGGATCAACGCATTGTCGAGTCCGCCCAGCATCACAAGGCGCTCACCATAACGCTCGCGTAACTCCACAGGATGCAGGCCGGTATGATATTCGACGGGGTTGATGCCGTCGAAGCCGAGATCGATAAACAGGTCAAGCAGCGGGCCGATGTTACCGTCGCTGTGCAGTATGACCTTCTCGGCCCCGGCGGACTTGAAGCTGTCGATCATGTGCGCCCACGCCGGTGCCATCACACGCTCGGCGGTCGCGGGAGAGAACATCGGCCCCCTGGTTGCAGCCATATCGTCGAAGATCCAGACGCCGGTATCGTAAAGGTCCCAGCGCCGAAGCTGTTCGAGGCCGATATCGGTCAAGTGTCTCGAGGTGCGCATGGCCATCTCCGCCGCCATCTGTGGGTCGGCCGCGAGGTCCATCAGCCACCGCGTTTCCCCGCGCATGAAGCCGGTGCGGATGAAGGGGCCGCCGACCTTGGCGAAGACGCAGTAACGCTTCTTCAGAGCATCGATCCGCCCATCGAGGCTGCGATAGCGGGCGTCGAGGTCGGGTGGTTCGAACTCGCCGTGGCGGAGGGAACCGTCCTCCTCGTATGCGAAATCGATCTGCCCAAAGAACGCCCCGCCCTCTCGGGTGCGCTTGACCTGTCCCCAGCCGTCGCGCTGGAGGACGTACTCGCCATCTCGCCCGATCTCCCCGGCGAGGCTCGGGTAGGGTGTTTCGTCTCCGATTGCGATGTGCACATCAACACCGAACCAGTCTTCGACTGTCCCCTCGTTACCGGTCACCTCGCGCCATTGTTCGGTGAACTCACTCCAGAATGCCATTGGAGCGACCGGAACGCGGTCGGGTGTGCGAAAGTCGAGCGCGGTCATAACGCGTTGCTTCGACGTCATCTCCGATCATCCCCGCATCTGAGGCAGTTGATTGTGACGGGTTGATTGCTCCGGTTACGTTCACGGGATGCCGATCTCTACGTTTTGCTGTCAGGCGTCGTCGGCGATGCATCGCATATGCATTTCACGCAGTCAGTCGCTGTCAACAAGCGCCTGTTCCCACACCACAATCGTCTTGAGCGCTCGGTCGGGGGCACGGTACACCTGCCGATAGAAGTCGATCGGATCGGCCTGCAGGTCCTCAAGGAGACGCTCGCGCACCAGTTCATCCATCGGCAGACTGCATAGCATCTCTATGGCGGCCTCCATGTGATCCCGGCGGAAGTTGATTGCACCGAAGATCAGATGGTTCTTGAAGCCGAACGGCATGCTGTCGTAGCAGATCCGGGGGCCGAGACTGAAGCTCGCGTAGATACCGTTGTTATCCAGCAGGCCGCAGTTGAAGGCGACCTCGGCCTCGATGGAGTTGCCCGAGGCACCGATGAATACGCGCGGCTTGCCGCCGAGCGCCTCCTCGATAGCGCGGGCGGTCTGTTCGGTGGACATGCGGGTCTGGATGTACTCAATGCCGTCCCAGTGACGCGCGAGAAAGCCGTCCTTCTCGCCACCCGGATCGGAGCGGCCGACGGTGACGATGTGCGCATCGGGGTACTTCTCCCGAATCGCTATTGCTCCGAGACTCCCCGTGCTGCCGAGGCCGTAGATGACCACACGGGAGAAGCCGTCGGTGACCGCTGAATCCATCGCCGCCTCGCGGTTCATGCCTCGGGCTGCATAGAGCCTCCAGTTGTGCCCCATCAACAGGTCTTCGATCCGCTCGCACTGGAAGAGCATGCAGGCCATCGGGTCTGCGAAGACCAACCGTGCGGCGAGCCGCCTGCCGAGCAACTCTCCTGGTGGCAGGTATTCCTCGGGGATCGGCAGCAGCATCTTTGGATGATAGTACCCGTGGTGGCTCATCAGCCCATCCGCGCCATCACAGCCGTACTCGAAGTAACTCTCGTTCGCCTCGAAACGGCTCGGGTCCCACGAATCGCCGCCGCGGATCAGCACCACGGCGTAACGGTCCTCCGCGGGGACCCGCACGACGCCCTCATGGCCGTTGATGAGTCTCTGCTGCCCCTCGGGAAATTTGTCGTCGAGCCTCCTCTGCGAGCCCATCTTCATGAGTTCCCAGTCGGTGCCGCAGAAGCCGGTGCAGACGGTCTGACAGAGGACTCCCTCGAGCGCCGGGAGCCCGCGCCGCTCGCGCCTCGGCGGGTTGATAAGATTCACCTCGCCGAAACGCAGCGGACGCTGCTCGTGGTTGACGAGGTACGTGCCCTCGGTTCTGTCCATGCTTCAGCCTCCGAAGAGTTCTTTCGCGTAAGCGATGTCGTCGGCGATAAGCCGGTCCACCGATTCGCGGTCGGTGTATTCCGCACACAGGGTGACCGGCCCCTCCCATTCGGTCTCCTGCAGAAGCCCGACGACCTTAGGCCATGAAGCGATACCCTGGCGGCCGGAGGTCCAGTACCTGAGCCACTCCGCGCGCTCTGCCTCCGGCCCATTCTGGCGCAGCCATACGGGGTTCTTGAAGTTCACCATCCGCAGATGCGACCAGAAGATGTCGATCGCCTGCTCGGGCATCTCTCCGGAAAGCGCATTGTGCGCCGGGTCCCACACAGCGCAGAACTGATCCGGCGAGTAGTCGCCGACCAGGTCCATGATCGCGTGGGCGCTGGAGATGAAGTTGTTGCAGTGGTTCTGCACACCGATCGCAACACCATGCTCCTCGAGAATCGGCTGAAGCGTTTCGAATTCGCTGCGAAGGCGGTCGAAGGTCGCCCGGTAACCGTCCTCCTCGATGCCGGGGCAGATACGAATAATCGGCACACCGACCTCGCCGCACGCGGCGATCGTGGCCTCATCGGTCGGTCCGGCCACGCTCTCGATGGCGACACCGTGGTCGGCCAGTATGCGCGCGGCCTCCGGCAGCCCCTCCTCCACGCTATCCGGCTCAACCTGAAACTCAGGCCGAACGGGGAACTCCACGCCGGAGAATCCGAGTTCCGCGACATGTTGCGCCAGTTCCGACGTTGACATCTCTCTCCATGGCTTGGTGAATACTGTGTACCTGATTTCCTGGCTCATCTTGAAAGACTCCCTTTCGCGCCTCAGCGGCGACGCTGTCACGGCACGACAGGTTTCTCCAGCGACACCGGATAATCCTCGGTAGATGCCGGGTCCGTGCAGAAAAAGAAGAGCGCTCCTCATCTCGGAGCGCCGTGGCCGACCTGTCATCTCGCCGCAGGCTACTCGCGCATCATCACGCTGCTCGCGCTGAGGCGGACCTCTCCGTGCTCGTTTGCGCTCAGAACCGGCCCCATCAGGCCCGGTACAAGCAACTGGTGCTGATACTCAAGTCGCACCCTGATCTGAGCGCCACGAGGCGCGTTGTTGCCGTCACCTTCGGTCGCCATGGGCTCCCAGTCGGCCCAGTTCTCCGCGCTCTCATCCCAGATGCGAGAATCACAGGAATGATCGAGGGTCTCTGTACGTATGGACTGGAGCGCCGCGTGAACCCCCGCATCAACCCGAGCCATCGTCCCGCCGACCGCCGCCAACCGGGCACCCTCACGGGCCGCCTGGCCGAGTTCGGTACGGTTCTTGACCAGGAACCCTAACTCGATGATGGAGAAGAGGAGGAAGATGAGTAGGGGAATCACGAGGGCAAGCTCGACCGTGGCCGTGCCTCGCTGCGGACGCACCGATTTTCCTGCAGTTACCAGCACCATCTGATCACTCACCCCCACCGAATGCTTGACCGTCTTGCAGCGGGCCAGCGATTCGGACGCGACAGTCAGCGTCTTCCGCGGCACGTCATCAGTCAATGTAGATAGTTCCCCGTCGAGACGCCGCATACACCTCGATGAGGTGACCAATCTGTAACGGAAAGTCTCAGGCCGGGCTTCCACCGATCACCGACATCACAGCGAACCCGGTAACCGCCAGCGCTTCACAGCAGGTCGCGCCACGCGTCGATCCGGTGGAAAGTGACCCGGTTGGCGTCATGATAGTTGTGCGCGCCCCGATATGCGGTTCGCACCGCCGCGATGATCGCCTCGCCGTCGAACTGCCAGTCGGGGTACTGAAAGCCGGTCATACGCAGCGAATCTCCCCATGAGTGCGCCAGATCATCCCGCAGCAACGTCATCAGCCGCCGCCAGTTCAGCAGGTCTTCTGATACATGAAGCGACAGCACATTGCGCTGGCTCGCCCGCGAGGGGTCGGTATTGTTGTTACTGAGCGTAGCATAGAGTCCGGTCTGCGAATCGTGCCGAATCGTGAACTTGCTCATGCCGCCCGGAAAATCGATGAAATCCTCTGCCGGATCAAAGCACACCTGCGCTCCCTCGTCCTTGATCGCGACGATCGCAGCCACGTCCGGCCGTGGCGTCGAGTTTACTCGCAGGACGTTGACCAGTCCACCATCCGGCGCCTGAACCACATTGCCCTCCAACCAGCCCGGCCGCTCAGCGCGCCAGGCTTCCGGAGCCCAGGCGGGATCGAAGCGCAGACGATTGCTCATGCGCCAGGATCCTGCGTCCAGCAGATCGGCGCCGGCGTCGGCGGAGATTACCGCCGACTGGAAGCCTGTGCCCCAGACGCAGGGGTCGCAGTCCTCGAAGGCGCGGTAGAGGCGCCCATCGAACTTCAGCACCGGCATCGGCGCACAGTGATAGTTCGGCGGCTCGCGACGCGGCCCACCCGCGAATAGCAGACCAGACCCGGCATCCGCAGGATGCGTCCACGTGTCGGCCCCGTCGTCGGAACGCCGGATCACGATCGATCCGTACTGCTGGGAGCATCCCAGCAGATATAGCGCGCCTCGATGCCAGAAGAGATTGCTCCAGAACGCGTTCGCGATGTGCGTGACTCGCCGCCAGGTGCGTCCGTCATCATCTGAACGATAGACGGAGGTGAGGTGCTCTTCATCCTCGTGATTACGCGGGCACCCGGGTCCGAAGTGATCGTGTGTGACCACGATCTCGCCCGCCCGCACAGGCGCGTCGGCAGGGATTCGCAGGATGCTCGGGCTGCCAAGGTAGGTTCGAGTCGTTGCATCCTGGTGCGCAATCTGTTTCAGGTCCATGGGATGAACGTATCCTCACGATCTGCGACGTCCGCGTCGCGAAGTGCCTTGCGGGGAACGTGGGCCAAACCTCGTGTGTCCATCTCAGAAGAGCGTACCCCAGGTGCTGATCAGGATGATGGCGACCATCACGGCGACCACCAGCGCCTTCGTGAATGAGCCCGCGAGCCGACCGAGGAGCGCACCGATTCCCGCAGTGATGGCTTCGTCAGTAGATCTGCCGCGCCGCAGTTCGTACAGGTACCCGCCGAGGAATCCTCCGATCACGCCGAGCGCAACCGGCGGTACGATAGAGAGAGCTATCGATCCAATCGGGCCGGCGAGTGCACCGATGCCGGCGAGGATGGGCGAGATTATCCCCCCGAAGATGGCTCCCGCAAGGCCGCCGATCATCGTCCAGACCCCGGTCGTATTGGTCGCACCAGACCGCTTTACCCCTGCGAATGACAATAAGTACTCGGAACTTTCGCCCAGCAACGTCAGTACCAGCAGAATGAGAAGCACCCACCAGGCGGGCACCTGCCAGCCCTGAAATGCAGCAAAGACGAGCGTGCTGATGAACACCAGCACCGCGCCGGGCATTCCGAGAAGAGCAGCGGCGATACCGAGCGGCAGTATCAGGATAAACAGCAGCCTGCCTGCAAAGCCGAGAATTGCTGCGAGCACATCGAGAATGCCTGTGCCCACCTCTTCCACATCATCTTCCGAGGCGGAGAGAGTGTCGGGGGATGGAGGCTCGGAGACTTCCGGATCTGGTTGATCTTCATCGGTCGAGGACTCCTCGGCGCTCTCCTGTCGTGCTTCATCCGACTCGAGGGCCTCGTCGGTGGCCTCCGCAGGGTCCTCGATGATCTCGATGGGGCCATCAGGGACAGACGGCGGATCTTCCGTCCGCTGGCCGTCACACCCGGCAAGTGCGATTGCCAGAAGCATCGCAAGGAGAGCAGGCAGACTCATGCGCGTCAACATCCTCGGTGACACTCCCGCCGAGACGATTGCCCGGAAGCTCATCTCATTCGGCGCGCGCCCGCATAGCGTCGCGAGTAGTAGGCTGAACTGAGCGTGGTGATGTTCACACCGGTCCGCCTGTTGCCGGCGTGGATGAACTCATCCCCACCGATGAAGATGCCTACGTGGGAGATGCCTGCTCGGTAGGTGTCTCTGAAGAACACCACGTCACCCGGCTGCAGTTGATCGCGAGAAACAGGTGTGCCATCGCGGAACTGCGTGCGGCTCGTGCGCGAGACGCGGATACCGTGCTGGCGAAGCACGTATTGCACGAAGCCCGAGCAGTCGAATCCAGCGGGCGTTGTACCTCCACGCACGTAGCGCGAACCGAGATATCTGCGCGCGGTGGCGATGATCGCCTGACCAAGTGACGAAGCCGGTGGTGTCTCATCCTCCAGGCGCGCGCGACGCTGCGCCCGTGTGTCCAGCAGCCAACTCGCCATGTATCCGGTCTTGCCGTTGTCGAGCACCACCCGGTACCAGTCGTCCTCACGGTCGAGGATGATGACCTCGGTACCCAGCACGGTCTGGCCGATCGATTCGTAGCCGGTCCCGGGGCCGGAGCGCACATTCACCGTGGGACGCGCAACCCAGGCGGTGCGAACCCGAATCTCCTGATCGCCATCAATTACGGTCGGGTCCTGACCCGGCCCTTTGAAGTTCATTACCCAGCCCGCGACCCATCCTGAGTTCCCCTGATCATCCGCAATCTTGCACCAGTGACCGGTAAGCTCCTGCACATCCACCTGTGTCCCGCGACTGAGCCGCATCTTGATCTCGTGATCGGTTCCAGGGCCGTAGCGAACATTCACGGTGTCCTCGCCGATCCAGGCGGTAAGGTCCTCAACCTGTCGGCCCACGGTCCTCGGGGACGGCTCGGCCGTCGGCGCAGGTGTTGCGGGCGCGGGTGTCTCCGCAGCCGGCGGACGGGCGGGCTCCTCGCCCTCAAACCTCACGAGGTCACCATGGATCCATCCGCTGGCGCCTCCATGAACCGTGACGCTGACCCAGTCTCCCTGCCGCCCGGTGACGTAAACCGTCTGTCCTTCCACCACCGTGGCTCGTATGCTCTCGGTGGTACCCGGCCCCGCGCGGAGCCGGACTCTGCTTCCCGCGACGTAACCCCGCGCAGTCGAACCTGATTGCTCCTGTGCAGCCGGGCGTGCCGGTGCTGGTTCACCTTCGCCCGCCATCCTGACAAGGCTCGTGTGAATCCAGCCATCATTGCCGCCGTGCACCCGCACACGGTACCAGTCACCCTGCCGCTGAGTCACATAGACTGTCTGGCCCTGAACCACGTGCGCCCTGATCCGCTCACTCAGGCTTGGCCCCGCTCTCAAGTGGACGCGACTTCCGGTGATGAAGCCCTTGCTCGTACTGCCTGAGGTACCGCTCGAGGCTGTGCTGGTTGGCCCGCCGTCCTCGAACTTGACGAGGCTGGAGTGAACCCAGCCGTCCTGACCGCCGTGAACATCGACTCGCAGCCAGTCCCCGCGGCGTTCGAGCGCAAAGACGGTTGCGCCGCGCGCGAGCATTCCCCTGACACTCTGATCTGTGCCGGGACCCGAGCGCAGTCGAACATCGCTGGCGCTGACGTGGCCCTTCTGTCGTGACATCGAACTCGGATTGCCGCCGGGATTACTCGAACCCTGTGCCAGCCGCTGCCCCGCTGAGGCATCGCGCTCAAGCAGATCACTGCGTATCCAGCCGTGACCGCCCGGGGTGCGACAGTACGACCAGCCCTGCTCCGACCGGATTATGGAGACACTTGCGCCTCTGTTAAGCTGTCCGCGGCGTTCGTGGTTGGTACCCGGACCGGAACGAACGTTCACCGTGTCGGGCCTGATCCACGCCGAACTACCTGAAGACGGATTGCCTGAACCGCCGCCCGCCTGGGCCGCAAGTTGACGCCCTCTGTCCACCGAGAACTCGAGCAGCCACTGTGCGATCCAGCCCCACTCTCCGTTCGGGAGCCTTGCCCAGCACCAGTTGCTCTCCGTGGCTGTGACATGCACCTTGGCGCCACGGTTGAGTTGACCGATCAATCTTCGATCGGTACCGGGGCCCGAGCGCACGTTCAGTGTCTCCGGCACGACCCATGCGGGTCGAGCATTGCCCGCGGCAGTGGTGACGAGACCGCCCGAGATAACTGCGCACAATATGCCAACTATACACGTTCGTCTCATGATTGCGTGTCAGCAGACTCCCGTAGGGGGATAAGGGTGCTCGCGTCAGGAGGATTATAGTACTGTCACGCGATGCGTGTCAAACGCTGAGACGATTGCTCTCCGTCAGATTCTTGACCGGTTCATGCGTATATGATAGAGTTACAACGCTTACCGAAGCTGCATTGTTCATCCGCCGCTCCAAGGGGTAAAGCAGATGCCTGTCTCTTGCGACACGATCGGGTCGGTGCCCATTATACCTCGCGCCAGGCGATAGGTCACAACCGGTCGCTTATGGAACTGTCAGGCATACAGATGCCGCCCGACGATGGGGCGGCTTTCTTCGTATCTGAGTGTGAAGTGGACAGAGTTCGGCACAAGGCGACGGCTCGCCAGGGAAGTCGCCGGAAACCTGAGACGAAAGACACGCTATCCGAGGTGCTTGAGTATGACACGAGTGGCAATCTTGGGCGCAACAGGCTACGGTGGGATCGAGTTGGTGCGCATCCTTCTGGAGCATCCTGAAGTGGCAATCACCTGGCTGGGCGGGCACACCACGGTGGGCGAGGAACTGGCCGACTTCTATCCGCACCTCGCCGGGGCGATCGACATGCAGGTGAGGGAGATCGATGTCTCCGCCGCCGCGGAGGTCGCGGACCTGATGGTCTTCTGCCTCCCCCATGCGGTCGGAGCGGAGTCTGTGGCAGAGGCGCTCGAGCATGACTGCAAGGTCATCGACTTCTCCGCGGACTGCCGTCTGAAAGACCCGGCGGTCTATGAGCGCTACTACGAGAAGCATCCACGGCCGGATCTGCTCGAAGACGCAGTTTACGGCTTGCCGGAACTGCACCGCGATGAGATCGTGGAGACGCAGCTCACCGCGGTCCCCGGCTGCTACCCGACCAGCGCGATCCTCGCTCTGGCTCCAGCCATCAGAGCCGGGCTTATCGAGCCGAAAGTTATAGTTGACAGCAAGTCAGGAGTATCAGGCGCGGGTCGTAAACTGTCCCTGACCACGCATTACACCGAGTGCAACGAATCGGTGGCCGCGTACAATGTGGCCAAGCACAGACACACACCTGAGATCTCACAGGAACTTTCCTCGCCTGGAGCATCGGTGGGGGGGACCTTCACTCCGCACCTGATTCCGATGGATCGCGGCATACTGAGCACCTGCTACGGGGATCTCACGCGGCAGATCGAGCCTGACGAGGCCGTCGAGATCTATCGCGATTTCTACGCCAACGAGACTTTCGTTCGTGTGCTGGATTCCGGAAACGTCCCGGCCACCAAGCATGTGTCGGGCACGAACTTCTGCCACGTAGGTATTACCATCGATGAGGCTTCCGGGCGGCTGATCGCGGTTTCGGCGATCGATAATCTGATTAAGGGTCTCGCGGGCGCGGCGGTACAATGCATGAACCTCATGACAGGCTGCGACGAAGCGACCGCACTTGTGCGCTATCCGCACTGGCCGTGAACACCATCTGCAATGTGCCCTTGGCATAACAGATGCAATCCCTTCCCGACAGGGTTGAGACACCTCCGCCTGCTCGGGTTCGCAGAAGGACGCTGCAGTATTCTCGACGGACTACGGGGCGATACGCAATCGATAGTGAGGGATGGATATGATGAAGTTCACACAGATCGACGGAGGCGTGCTGGTCGCTGAGGACTTCGTGGCCGCGGGCGTCGCATGTGGAGTGAAGGTTGAGGGGAGCGACCTGATGATGCTGCACTCGCTGCGACCGGCCACGGCGGCGGCCACTATCACCACGAATCGCTTCCGGGCCGCGCCGACATACGTCACCGAGCGGCATATCGCCGATGGCTCGGCGCGCACGGTTGTCACAAACTCCGGCAATGCGAACGCTGCCACCGGCACACAGGGCCTCGCGAGCGCAGAACGCATGGCCGAGCTTGCGGCGGAGCTTACCGGCGTACCCGTGGAGGAGACACTCGTGTGCTCCACCGGGCGGATCGGCGTTCAACTGCCGATGGACTGTATCGAAGTGGGTATCCGCAACGCCGCCGACTCACTCAGCCGAGATGCCGACGAGGAGGCCGCCCGCGCCATCATGACTACCGACACGGTCCCCAAGCGGTGCGCCGTCGAGTTTGACGCAGGCGGGGAGCGGATCCATCTGGGAGGCATGACCAAGGGCGCGGGAATGATCTGCCCGAACATGGCCACGATGCTCTGCTTCATCTGCACGGACCTCGCCATCGATCCTGAGCCGATGCGGATCGCGCTACGCGAGGCCGTCGGACTCTCTTTCAACTGTATATCCGTTGACGGTGACATGAGCACCAACGATACGGTCATACTCCTCGCCAACGGCGCCGCGGGTGGGAATCGCATTGAAAGCCCGGCCTCCCCCGGCTTCGAGGCTTTCCAGGCGGCGCTTACGTTCGTCACGCAGGATCTCGCACAGAAGATCGCCCGCGATGGCGAGGGTTCGAGCAAGTTCGTGACCGTCCATGTGACCGGGGCGAAGACGTACGAGGATGCCCACAGCGTTGCCCGCGCGGTGACTAACTACACGCTGGTTAAGACCGCCGCGTGGGGCGGCGACTTCAACTGGGGACGAACCGCCGCCGCGGTAGGGGCATCCGGCGTGGATCTCGATCCCGCGAAGGTGGAGATCGCCATCGGCGGCATCACGGCATTCTCCGCGGGTGAGGCAGTGCAGTACGATCTGCAGAAGGCCGCGAAGGTCGCGACCGCCGATGAGCTTGAGATCGCGATCGATCTCGGTGCAGGAAGCGAGTCCGCGACCTGCTGGACCTGTGACATGACACCGCAGTTTGTCGAACTCAACGCATAGAGGCAATTACCAGGGCGTGCGAGGTGACCTTCGCACGTGGAGACAGTCAACAGCCGCTGCCCTGTGACTGTTACTGAGGGATTGCAGCTTCCGCAAACACGCCACGCCGCAGAGGAACGGAGATCATGAGCGAACAGAACGGCATCGAGGCAAGGGCCGAGGTCCTCATCGAGGCACTGCCCTACATCCAGCAGTTTCGGGGCGCCACCATAGTGGTGAAGTACGGCGGTGCCGCCATGGTGGACGATGAACTCAAGCGCAGCGTCTGCGCCGATGTCGCGTTGCTGCACTACGTCGGGATGCGGCCGGTGATCGTACACGGTGGCGGAAAGAAGATCAGCGAGGTCATGGAGCGCCTCGGCCTCGAGCCGACCTTCATTGAGGGACTGCGCGTCACCGATGATGCGACCATGGAGGTCGCGGAGATGGTGCTGGTCGGCACTATCGCACAGGATCTCGCCTCACAGGTGCAGGCGGCCGGCGTTTCGGCGGTGGCGATCTCCGGACGGGACGGCTGCGTCCTCGGAGCCTGCAGGATGGAAGGGCCGAACGGGGCCGACCTCGGCCACGTTGGTGAGGTCACCGAAATCCGACCCCGCCTGATTCTGGACCTCATCAACGCGGGACATATCCCGGTCATCTCGCCGATCGGGCGCGACACCTCCGGCGCGCCGCTGAACATCAACGCCGATCACGTTGCCGGAGCGCTTGCGGTCGAGCTTGAAGCACAGAAACTGGTCACGCTAAGCGATGTTCCGGGGCTGCTCGCAGATAGGGAAGATCCTTTGACCCTGATCAGCGAGCTTAGCCTGACAGAGGCCCGCGAGATGCTTACTTCCGATGCCGTGGGCTCGGGGATGATCCCGAAAATGCAAAGCTGCATTATGGCGGTGGAGGGCGGCGTCGAGCGCGCGCATATGATCGACGGCTCGCGCCCGCACTCGCTGCTGATCGAACTGTTCTCCGAACAGGGCATCGGGACGATGGTCGTCGCGGATTGATCGCATCAGCAAGGCAGTCAAGATGAGGGGACGATTGTAGATGAACAACCACGAGATAGCCGAACTCGCCCGAGACTACCTGATGCCCACCTATGGTCCGCCCGAGATCGCCTTCGTAAGAGGCGAGGGTGCGAAGCTGTGGGATGCGGACGGTAAGGAGTATCTCGACTTCGTCGCCGGGATCGCGGTCTGTGGGGTCGGTCACAGTCATCCGAGGCTCGTGAAGACGATATGCGAGCAGGCGCGGCGGATCATGCATACATCCAATCTCTTCTTCATTGAGCCGCAGGCGCGGCTTGCCAGGAAGCTGGCCGACATATCCTTCGCCGAACGCAGCTTCTTCTGCAACTCGGGTGCAGAGGCGAACGAGGCCGCCATCAAGCTCGCGCGCAAGTGGGCGTTGCACAATCTCGCGGCGGGGCAGCGAACGATCGTAACCGCGCTCAAGTCGTTCCACGGTCGAACACTGACCACAATCACCGCGACGGGACAGGAGAAGTATCAGAAGTCATTCCTGCCGCTGCCGCCGGGCTTTCGCTACGTCGAGTTCGGCAACATTGAGGCGCTGACAGGTGCAGTCGATGACAAAGTATGCGCGGTCATGCTCGAACCGATCCAGGGTGAGGGCGGCATCAATGTGCCCGACGAGGATTACCTCGCTGACGTGCGCTCTCTCTGCGACGACCGCGGCATCCTGCTGATCCTTGATGAAGTGCAGACCGGTCTGGGACGCACTGGACGCTGGTTCGGCCATGAACACTGGGGGATTGAACCGGACATCATGACGCTCGCGAAGTCGCTCGGTGGAGGCTTTCCGATTGGCGCCTGCCTTGCGAAGGGAGACGTCGCAACCACCTTCGAACCCGGGGATCACGCATCGACCTTCGGCGGCAATCATCTCGCCTGCACCACTGCGCTCGAAATGGTCTCTATCATCGAGGACGAGGGCCTGGTCGAGCGCGCGGCCGAGATGGGGGCGCTGCTGACCGAGCGCTTCGACGCGCTGGCCGAGGATATGCACGAAATAGATCACATTCGCGGCGAAGGGCTTCTGCTGGGGGTGGAACTCGGCGTCGAGCGGGCAGCGGAGGTCGCGGCAGAAGCGCTGGATGGCGGTCTGGTGATAAACGCGATCGGCACCAATCTGCTGCGTCTCGCGCCACCCCTGACAATCACTGAGGAAGAGTGTGAGCGTGCAGTCGAGATGATTGTGGAGGCAATCGGCAGGCTCGACTGAGCGAGACAGGCGCGGAGGTAACGCGCAGTTGATTCCGGCCACGAGAAGAAGCCCCGCTCACCTGAGCGGGGCTTCACTTGATCATGCTTGGACATGTTGGTTGGGTGTTCGGCGCATCAGAAGCCGGTGTATATGCTCACGCCTGCGCCAAAGTCACCGTCGAGGAAGCCTACCTCAGTTACGGCCCACTCGCTCCACCAGTAGCGCAACTGCGCGTTGAGGTTGTCGCTATCATGCTCGACCTGTATGCGCGCAAAGTCGAACGGAGAGAAGTCTATGCCTGCGAAGAAGCCGTCGAGCGCCGATCCGCTGATGTCGGAATCGCCGAAACCGAGAGTTGCGCTTACGGTCTGGCCCCTCTCCACGTCCATCGTGAAGTCCTGCGACAGGACAATGTAGTACCCGCGGTTTACCTCATTGCTGATGTCACGCGCCCCGATAGCGATTAGGGGAGCATCGGGCCCGAGATCGAGGAGGTTTGGCGTGTCGAGCGAGTACTTGATGTCCAGCGTGGTCTCATCCGATCCCGTGCCGGTGAGCCCCGACTCCCACACAGTGGCCCCCACCTCAAGACCGGGGTAGATGCATACGTTTGCGCCGAAAACGCCTTCCCAGTCATCGGTCCCGGAGAAGTCGATGTAGTGGCCATGCACGGAAACATCCGTGTGATCGAGGACATGGGCTGTCGGGATCACCGTCATCCCTGTCGTACCAAACCAGCTTGCGGTGGGGATCTCGAGTACACTCTCCGGCAGCCACAGATCGGTGGGTTCCCAGACCTGAGCGAACGCCATCGATGTGCTGATCACCAGCATTACTGCGACGATAGCTGCGACTCTGTGTGCGCGCACATCAAACACCTCCAACGTCTATTGCGTGCAGACGATGCGAAAACTGCGGGCAGTATAACGAAGCGGTTGCCTACCGTCAAGCGCTGAAGAGCGCTGCTGTCGGCGAGACCGTCCCGATTCCTCCGCTCACACCACGACCTTCGTGAGAGGATACTCGATGATGCCCTGTGCGCCCGCGGCTTTCAGCGCCGGGATCAGGTCCTTCACGACACTCGCGTCGAGGATCGTCTCTATCGCCACCCACTGCTCGTCACCGTTCGCCAGCGGCGAGACGGTCGGCATCTTCAGCGCGGGCAGACAGTCGAGGATCGCCTCAAGGTCCTCTTCGCGCGCGTTCATCTTCAGACCGACCTTGTTCTCGGCTGCGAGCGCCGCGTTGAGCAGCAGCGAGATGCTCTCGATCTTCTCGCGCTTCCATGGGTCGTTCCACGCTTCCGCGCTGGCAACGAACTTCGTGCATGACTCGAAGAGCACCTCGACGACGCGCAGGTTGTTCGCGCGCAGCGTGCTGCCGGTCTCGGTGCCCTCGATAACCGCGTCCACGAGATCAGGACACTTGGCCTCGGTCGCGCCCCATGAGAACTCGACCTGAGCCTCGACCCCATGCTCGGCGAGAAGACGCTTCGCCATCGACACAAGCTCCGTTGCGATCCGCTTGCCATCGAGATCCTCAATGCTCTGGATGTCCGAACTCTCGTGCACCGCAAGCACCCAGCGATAGGGGCGCATGCCGCCCTTCGCGTAGATAAGATCGCTCACCTCAACGAGATCCACGCCTCGCTCCAGAATCCAGTCGTATCCGGTGAGGCCGCAGTCGAGCACGCCGTTGGCGATGTAAAGCGGCAGTTCCTGCGCTCGCAGCAGTACGCCCCAAAGCTCCTCATCGCCGAGGTCGGGGGAGTAAGCGCGCTCGTCAACGGTGACGGCAAACCCCGCCTTATTGAAAAGCTCGATCGTCGAGTTCTGAAGGCTGCCCTTGGGCAACCCGATACGCAACTGTCTGTCCGACATGGGTTGATTCACTCCTCATCAGTATCCGCGTCAGTTGCGGCCGCGCCCGTGCATGCCTTCTCCAGCATCTCGGCGGTAGGCAGTTGGCTCTCATCTCCTGCCCCGAGCCAGATGAAGCGCACTCCGGTCCAGATGAACCAGAGGCTCAAGACCACGAGCGCCGCGCCGCATATCAGTATGAGCCAGGTGTAAACCGTTGGCGACAGCCACGTCGCGCCCGTTATGACTATCAGGCCGACGATGGCGTACCAGACGAGATCGGACAGTTCGTGTCCGAGGTAGAACGAGATATACTCCTTCAGATTACACGGCGCGGTGTGCGCCAGTTGGCCGGTGCCGATGGTCGCCCACCAGCCGACGAAGTACGGGTTGATGGCGCAGACGAAAGCGCCGGCAAGTATCAGTTCGAACCACGGCATTCCAGCGCCAGTCGCGCCGAGGTCGAGCGTCATCGTCTCGGCTCCGAGCATCATGTCCACGCCCATGTAAGCGAGAAATGCGCCACCGACGAGGCCGATGCCGCCGCGCAGGGCGGGACGCTGCAGCACCTCGCGCAGCCCGACCATCAGCAGGATGACGGTGATGATCTCAAGCAGCGCGTGTCCGCCGACGATGGCCCAGACCGGCCCCATGCTCTGATGGGCACCGACCTGCCCGATCACCAGCACGAGCATCGGCCCGGGCATCATCGCGCCCGAGAAGCCGGTGATGAAGGCGATGCCGAAGATACGCGCAATTCTCATTCTATGCGGGTGTCTATCCTGTCCCCTGACCGCGCCGCCTCCTGCAGCATCCGCAGCAGGCGAGGGGCGTAGAAGACTCGATTGCGTCTGCGTTCACCGAACTGCTCGACCAGTCCTACCTCAAGCAGATTGTCCAGCAGATTGCGGACGGTCTGATCACTCACCTGCATCAGCCTGGCAGCCTGCGGAGCGCTCACAAAAGGGTTCTCGAATAGCAGATCGAGCAGCGCCAGCAGGTTGACCGATCGGCTCTCGGCGCGAAGGCGCTCGCGCATTTCGTCATGCAACGCGCCGATCCGCCTGATCGTGGCGCTTGCGGACCTCGACTGAACCGAGACCGCGCGTAGGATGAAGGCGATCCATCCCGCGAAATCGCCGTCGCGGCTGGCACCGAGCAGTCCGTCGTAGTACTCCTGCCGATGTTCCTCGATGAACGGGCTCAGATACAGCACCGGAGCCGGCAGTTCATCGCGAGCGCAGAGCGTCAGCGTCATCAGCAGTCGGCCGACGCGACCGTTGCCGTCGGCGAACGGATGCACGGCCTCAAAGAACCAGTGAACCAGCGCTACCTGCACCAGCAGCGGCACGTCAGCAGGCGGCTGCTGCAGATAGCTCGCGAGCTTCTCCATCAGGCCGGGGACCTCGCCGGGCGGCGCAGGAATGTAACTCGCCGAAGCCATACCCTGCCCCGAGCCAATGTACACCTGAGCGCTGCGATACTGCCCGGGCGAGAGGACCGAGCCGCGCATTGCCCTCATCAGCACTCCATGGAGCGCCTGGATGAAGCGAGAGGTGAAGCCCGTTCGCCTCAAGTTGCGCAGGCCCCAGTCCATAGCCTGCACATGGTTGATGACCTCGCGGGCGTCCTCTGAAGGCTCGTCCGCGACTGGATCGCGCTCGATCCTGAGAAGCTCCTCCAGCGACGTACGCGTGCCCTCAATACGAGAGCTGCTGACCGCCTCTATCCGCATCGCGGGTGCGACCAGCAGTCGCGCTCCCGAGTATACCTCAGCAGTCGCGGCCAGCGCACCAAGGCTCATCGTGGCCTCGGACAGCAGAGCAACCAGTTCGGAACTGTACTCGAAATCCCACGGCGGTCCATGCGGGACGAAGCCCCACCGCCCCTGTTCGACCGGTACAGACCTGCCCGCAGCCGTCTCGACGAACTGATCCGGAAACATCCGCTCGCGCTCCTACCCAAAGAAATCAGCACTTGTTTGTGCTTCTATCCTCTGAGACAACTTTCTTTGGGTAGAAGTTCCTGCAAGCAAAAGAAATTGCGTTCTATTTGCCCGCGGCCTGTCTTCCTACAAGAAGTCGAAGGTCTTCCTTCTCACCCGGTCAGGCAAGAAGGGAAGACACACCTTTCCCTTCGATCTGTCCTCTACCCCACCTCGGCGATGGCGGCCTCGATGGCCTCCTCGAAGATGTCGAGGCTCTCGTTCGCCTGCTCCTCGGTGATCACCAGCGGCGGTGCCACGCGAATTACGTTGTCATACAGGCCGATCGGGGCGATCATGATCAGGCCGCGCTGGAAGCTCTCCCAGACGATCTGCCGGGTAAGCTCCGGCGCCGGCTCCTTCGTCTCGGGGTCCTTCACGAACTCCAGGCCGCCCATCAGCCCCAGCGCCCGCACGTCGCCAAGCTGCGGGAAGCGCTCCTGCATCTGCAGGAAGCGCGCCTCGAAGACCTCGCCCATCCTGCGCGAGTTCTCGACCAGGCCCTCCTCCTCAACGATCTCGATGGCGGTCAGTGCCGCGATCGAGGAGATCGGGTTGCCGCCATTGGTGCTGCCCAT
>PXBW01000174.1 GCA_003566775.1 candidate division WS1 bacterium | reverse complement strand
CGAGCCGCCGACAACGTGAGGCTGCCGGCCGTCGCTGCGACCCTGCACCGCGAATCGGCTGAGATGCACAGGAGGCACGTACGCCACCTGCGCGAGATCGGTGCGTCCGAAATCGAGAGGCGAGCGGCACGCTTCGCTCTGGGGAGCCGACTTCGCAGCGCGGCCCTCATCATGCACCGGGAGGGCGATACGGATCTCGCCGACCGACTTCTCGGCGAGGCGATCCAGGCCGCCCCCGAACGGTCCGATCTTCGTTCGCTTCGAGTCGATCTGCGCACCCGTGATGATCCCCCAGACACGCGGAGAGTGGAACTGCTGCGAATCGTGGACCGCTACGACGATCCGCTCGCCCACTATCTCGTGGCGGAGGGCTTCATCGCCGAGGGCAACGATGAGGCCGCCAGGGGCTACCTCGTCCGGGCGGCCGGGGGAAGCACCGGATGGGCGGATCCGCATCTTGCGCTGGCGAAGCTGTACACCCGCGCGGGCATGACTGATGAGGCA
Organism: candidate division WS1 bacterium; assembly: GCA_003566775.1. GTDB lineage: Bacteria > Armatimonadota > Zipacnadia > Zipacnadales > UBA5352 > UBA5352. The sequence continues at coordinate 21,822 of PXBW01000174.1, read as the reverse complement.
CTGACAAGTGCCCGAGAGGCCTTCGCGTCGGGGCATGACCTCCGCGGGAAACTCGCTGCGGCGGACCTTCTACAGCACTCAGGAGGACAGGCCCCTGAGCGACTCCGGTTGATCGCGCGGCATCTCTCCGACAACTGGGCGCCTCTTGGATTGCTCGTGGCGGCCTTTGTGCTGCTGTTCTTCAGTCCGGCCCTGGGGGCATTCGGCAGGCAGGGATTGAAGCGCGCGCGAGACCTGCTTCAGCGCGACATTCCGGACAGCGCCTCGTAGAGCCTGCTGGCGACTGCGGGAAGACTGAATAGCTTCCTGGCCCTCTCACGCCCCGAGTGAGCCATCTCACGAGCGCGCTGTGGATCCTCGAGCAGTTCCTCGACGGCGTCGGCCAGGGCCTCCGGATCGCGTTCCTGAAAGACCAGACCCGATCCAAGTTGCTCGATGATCTGCGGGATATTCCCCGAGCTTGATCCCACGGTCGGGATGCCGCAGGCGGGCGCCTCGATCAGCACGCGTCCGAACTGCTCCTCCCAGCCATGAGTGGTCCACGATGGCAGTACGAGGATCTCGAAGACGTTCATGTACTCGGGTGCCGCGCTGTGGGGCACCGGACCGGTCAGGACCACGCGCCCCTCCGGAGCGAAGCTGCGCCACCTGTGGAACACGTCGGCCATCGGCCCGCCTCCGACCAGCATCACAGATACGTCGCGGCCCCGGTCCCAGAGTGTCTCCGCGGCGTGCCGCAGGTCCATCAGTCCCTTCTCCTCGGTCAGTCGTCCCATGTACCCGAGGACACTCCCGCGCAGACCAAGCTCGCGGCGCAGGTCGCTGCGGTCGAGAGGACGGAAGAGCTCGAGGTCCACGAAGTGCGGGATGACCTCTATCTCCCCCTCGAATCCCTTGCGTCGGAGCACATCCGCGATGGCCGGTGCAGGTGGCACCGCAAGCTCGGCATAGTCAAACACGCCACGCTCAATGCGCCGGAACGGCCACGGGTAATGCTTCACTCGATTCTGCGCGCTCATGAAGCACAGGCGGTAGCCCGCCCGGCGACAGATTCTCAGTGTCTGCCATGCGGGGAGCGAGTAAGGCTCCTCGTCGAGATAGACGATCTCCGGCTCAAAGCGGCGAAGCGTGGTGCCGAGGCCGCGATAGAGATGGCTACTTATCCGCCCGGAGCCGATCACCGGCAGTGGCGCCGACTCGAAGCCGGCATCCTCCACTTCACGGAAGTCCACCACCATGCCGATCGATGCCTTCCAGCGGCGCGGGGCAATCAGCAGAAGCTCCACCCCCTCGTGGCGGGACAGTTGCCTGAACAGGCGCTGGTTAACGTCAATAACGCACGCGTGGCTGATGGCTGCTATCCTCATGGGAGGTCACCCTCCCGCTTCTGCGCGAACTGCACCAGCAGCTCCTCGATCCGGCGCGCGTGAATATCCCACGAGAACTGTTGCGAGCGCCTGTGCACCGCGCTGCGCATCTTCCGGAGGGCCTCAGGATCGGAGGCCAGATGGTCGAGGCCTGCCGCGATCGAAGTCGGCCTGTGCTCGATGAACAGGCCGGTCACTCCCTCTTCTATTAGATCGAGCGCAACGCCCGAACGAGCCGCCAGCAGCGGCAGTCCGCACGCGGCCGCCTCGAGCACGGCGAGGCCAAACGGTTCGATGGGATTGGGATGCACGAGACAGTCGGCCATCGCCAGGTAGTCCTGCGGACAGTCAACGTGGGAGACGAAGCCGACACGCTCTCTCACGCCCAACTTGTCTGCAAGTCGCAAGAAGCGCTCGATATCTCCCCGCCCGACTACCATGAGTCGGATACTGCTGTCTGCGATCGCCAGCGCCTCAATTGTCTGCGGCAGGCCCTTCTCGAACCAGCGCCCACCCATGAACACGGCCACGAACTCGTGCGCTGCAAGGCCAAGTTGAGGGCGGAGCCGCTCCCGTGCTCTCTCCTGCAGGTCGGGTCTGAAAGTGGTATGATCGACGCCGTTGCGGACAATGTGTATCTCCTCAGGCAACAGGTCGTACTCACGCGAGAGGTAATCGCCAACCGTAGGGGATATCGCGATCAACCTGCTCCGGCAGCGCAGGGCCGCGCGACGTTCCAGGCGGGCGAATATGCTGTCGCGAAAACTCTCCCAGGCGCGACGCCCGATGGAGCCGTGACCCTGGTGGCGCGCGAGCCGTGCCCGCGCACGATGCTTCTCGCGATGCATCGTGTGTACAAGGGCGGCATCCTGCACGAGAGTGTTACCTCCCTGAGATAGCACAAGGTCGAACCTGCCGGGGCGGATTCGCAGCGATGAGGCGGCTGCGAACCAGATGGCACGCGGCCCCTGTGGCAGCGGCGGAGGGCGCAGACGGTGGACGGTGATCCCGGAGAGTTCGATCCCCTCGACGCTGAAGCAGAAGAGGTGAACCTCGTGCGAACGCGCCAGCCTTGGTGCAAGCTCGGCGATTACTCGCTCCTGTCCGCCCCCGAGACCGACATCTTCGATCACGAGGGCGATACGCAGTTGTGCCAGGGCGCGTTCAGGACTAATCAAGCTCAGATCAGTCTCCCCTCGATTGCGATCGATCGTCGTGAACTGCGGCGACCTCGGCCTCCGACGGCGCCGCCTGCTCCCATTCTCGTTCTTCCTCCGCGATCTCGGGAATGCGCACCGCAATGGCCGAGAAGCACCAGAAGAGAATGCCCTCCGGCCAGGCGTAGAGAGCGGCTCCGGTAAGCAGCCGAACCAGCATGCTGATGGTGGCCCCGAAAATGCCCGCAGGCAGCCACCGATCGCTCGCCGACTTGGTATTGCCGTGTGCGCGATAGATCGATTGCGCGATTGTGAACAGCATCCAGAGAAAGAGCAGAAAACCGGGTAGGCCCAGTTCAACCAGCGTACGCCCGTACTCGTTCTCGATCCAGGGGACCGTACTCTCACGACGCGCTTCCGCCGTGCTCAAATGCCCGTACATCAATCTCCCGCGACCCACTCCGCTTGAGAGGCCGCCCCCGAACGGATATCTCATGACGTGATAAAGGCTGGTTCGCCACGGTCCAAGCACCCGCGTGGAGGTGCGCTCGGGCTGGTTGATGATGGTCCTGAAACGACCAACTGCCTGTCCGCCGGTAAACCGATCCGCCTGATAGAGGCCGATACCGCCGATTATCAGCGCGATTGCGACAATGTCCGGCCTTCGTATCAATACCAGAACCGAGAGCATTGCGATCACGGCCGAGGCGAACGCGTTGCGCACCGCAGTCACGACCAGTGCCATGGTCATGATGGGCAACGCGATGACGGCAACTGCCTGAAGACGTCGCCTTCCACGAAAGTACCCTAAAGCCCCCGCGGCCAGCATGATTGTCATGGCGCTGGAACCCGCCAGAGCATGTTCGGACACCATCGTTCCCGGAGGTCTCAACTCATCCTCCTGACCGGCGACTGCATACCGCGATTGATGGTACACGCGAAAGCCCGGGCCCAGTCGAAAGAGATGATCCAGGCCGACCTGATACTGAACCATCGCATAGAGGCCGATCACCGCAACCGTTAGCATGGTGAATACGATGAACCGGTCTATCTGCCTTCGGGTCCTGATGCAGTCAAACGTGAGGAAGAAGATGGGCATCCAGATAATCCAGGCCCGGAAGTTTGTGATCGTCAGAAGGAAACCGGGGTTGCGCGCATTCGCGAGCTGGACGGCAACCCACGCCATGAACAGGATGACCGGCAGGCTGATTGGATGTGTTACCGAGCGCCGTCGATGCCCGAGCACGCTCAGCCATACCCAGCGCACCAGGCAGATGAGGAGCACGTAATCCTTGAGCAACTGCGTGTGCCAGCCGGGGCTGAGGCCCTTGAGGAAGCCGTCGATCGCGGCGACAAAGATGAGGGCGAGAATACCGAACTCAATCGATACAAGCGCCGCCACCGTTATCGCGGCACCGACTGCAGCAACGAGCGCTATCTCAGCCCCGCCGAACTGGGCCGTAACCACGAGGACGAGCCCCACGCCGATCGCCAGCGGCAGCAGAGGTGGGGACAGAGCGTCTTCTGGCCGCCGTCGCTTTCGGGGCACTCTCAGCACGCCCCCCTGCTCTGCACCCGCAGCCTCTCCGTCTCAGATGCCGAATCCGGCAGCCGCAAGGCGACCAGAACCAGGAGCGCCCAGAGGGCCAGGCAGATGGCGGTCGAGATGATAGGCGTGACGCCCATACCCGCTTCATTCAACCGGCTGAGAATGTAGGTCGAGAGACCGAACTCCCTCAGCGGTGCGGGGTCCCACGCGGCACCGAGACGCGTGGTGAACATCGCCGCCAGATAACTTGGAACGAACGAGGCTGCGAAGAGCAGCAAGTGCGCGGCACGCGGCAGGGCAATCCATGCGGGCGCGAGCAGCAGAAACCAGTAGGGCAGCGAAGGCAGAATATACCGAGGCCCGATCGCGCCACGGAATCCAGGATGCGGCATCATGACCAGCAGCACAGGGCCGGTGGCCGCAGCCGCGATCACGGTGAGCACGAGGCCGCGGTCGATCCGCCCTCGCCCCGCCAGCATCCACGCGCCGACCATCGACAGCAGCAGTGCCGGGGTGAACCAGAGCAGACTCTGTCCGGTTGTCAGCAGTCCAGTGGCGATGTTTTCTGGCCGCATGAGTACTCGAGCCTGACGATACAACGCGAATTCCTCGCCGTCAACGATCACCTTTGGCAGGTCATCGGTCGGTTCATGCCATTGATGACGCACGTCAGAGATCGGTGTGAGCTTACGAGCGTAGGGGGTAGTCAGTGGGCTGCCGAAGCAGTGCGCGTGGTAGGTCAGTACCAGGCCGACGCCCAGTGCCCCTCCCGCGACAAGCAATGCCGCCTCCCGGCGCCGCGCGCGCAGCAGGAAGAAGACTACAATCGGCACGGCGACGAGAACGGCATCATAGCGAAGGCTGAATGCCACAGCGAGAGCTGTTCCGCATCCCGCTGCCTCCCATCCGGCGCGCAACCCGGTCAGCCGATCTCGCCTGCACAGCAGCCACCACAGCGGCAGAAGGACCGCCGTGCCCCCCATCGTGCGCGGTCCCGGGCCGGCCCCGTACGCCCACCACAGGGATCCGACACCCATCAGGAGCGCGAGCGACACGAGGCGAAGATGATCCCCCAGCATCCGACGACTGATGTCGAACACCATCACGGGCGTGGCCGCCGCAATCGGAACCGTCACAAGCACCTGAAAGAGCGCGAGCAGCAGCACTCGTCTCACCGCGTAAGGGCCTACGAATCGTGTTCCCCGATCGTGCTGCAGATGGGCAAGCCGCGGATAGAGCACCTCCGACAGAGGCATCAGCACCGGCCGTGTCAGCGCGTAGAGTGGAAGCGCAACGAATGATTGTCCCGGCGGCATTCCCGAGTAGAAGCGGCCATCGTGCCACGACAGTTCGAGGTCGGGGTGCACGTATTCGTCGATAGTCACTGTCCCCTGCTCAACGATGCTCAGGGTTAGTGTCATAGACGAAAGCGCCATCATGTCTCCGGCGAAGTCGTTGAGGTGAAAGAGCATCACCAGCAGCACCATCACATAGATGCCACGCCGCAGTCGCCCGGTGTTCGCAACCTCAGCGTCGATCTCGGGCCGGGCGCTATCGCTCATCTCGGGCTTTCCCTTCGCCCGTCCGGCGCAGAGTCCGACGTGCTGCGAAGAGCCCTCGCATCGCTGCCCTCCAGCGCCTCACCGCGCGCATCCTCTCTGTCGGCAGCATGGCGATCATGCGCAGAAGCCCGTAGCGACGGTGTTGCCCGATCGCAACCGCGAAGAGCCAGAAGCCTGCCCGGCGCATCGGCGTGAGATGCTTGAGCATTACGCAGGCGCAATCGTGGGCAATATCGGTTACCGCTTCCACGCTTTCGCTGTCGCGAGCGTGTCCGTAGTGTCGCGGTGCCGGGTAGTGATGCACCGCAGCCTGCGGATCGTAGATGATTCTGCCGCTGCAGAGCTTCATCGCCCCGAGGGCCGCGTCGATCTCATGATACACCCCCGAACGCAGGATGAGATCATAGGTCTGAAGCGCGTGTCGCCGGAAGGACATGTTAGCGCCTTTAAGATGGTGGACCTCACGCGGTTCGTCGAAGTCCGGCTGGTGGTGATTTCCGATGATTCGCCCATACCAGGTGAGCCGACCTACCACAGGCTGAGGATGCGCACAGACTCGATCGCCGTGATGGACGATATCCCTTCCCCCCACGCCGATAACCTGCCTCTCGGCGTAGTGAGCGAGGAGACGCTCGAGCCAGCACCGGGTGACCACGCAGTCGTCATCAGTGAAGCAGACGACGTCGCCGGTAGCGAGCTTCAGGCCCACGTTTGCCGCCGCCATCGGCCCCGGCTCATCTACCGCGGCGACCTGCAGAACCGCGCCGCGCCGATAATCCTCAGCCACCCACTCCCCCACCGCCCTGTGCGAGGCCACGTCGCAGTCACGCAGGACGACGATGATCTGCTCGGGCGTCCTTGTTCCTGCCAGCAGCGAGTCGAGACATCGGCACAGCTTCTCAGGTCGGTTATAGCTGGGAATCAGGACGGTCGCGGTCAGTTCGTCGCTACCCGCAACGGCCGCGGTAAGATTTCCCCCCTGCGACGACCCGCGCTGCTGCATGGCCTGCCCCCTTCCCCCCTGATGCTGGGGTTCAGTTCGACGGCACCCCGGCTTCGGCGAGCGCCTCTTTGAGGAAGCGCGCGGTAGCCGACTCCAGCACAGTAGCAACCTCTTCAGGGGTGCCCTCCGCAACGATCCTCCCGCCCCGCTCGCCGCCCTCCGGGCCGAGATCGATGATGTGATCGGCGCACTTCAGTACCTCGATGTTATGCTCGATGACGATCACAGTGTTGTCGGTGCTGACGAGTTCGTCGAGCACGTCGAGCAGGCGCGCTATATCCGCGAAGTGCAGTCCGGTCGTCGGCTCGTCGAGGATATACACCGTGTGCCCGCTCTCAGGTCTCCCAAGCTCGCGCGCCAGCTTCAAGCGCTGCGCCTCACCGCCGGAGAGCGTGGTCGCGGGCTGCCCGAGTTTCAGGTATCCGAGACCGACGCTCTCCAGCGTGTCGAGTATGCGATGAACCTTCGGCACGTTCTCGAAAAGCTCTATCGCCTCGGCTACCGTGAGGTCGAGCACCTCGGCGATGTTTTTCCCACGGTAGCGAATTTGCAGAGTCTCGCGATTGTACCGCGTCCCGTCACACTGATCGCAATCGACGTAAACATCCGGCAGCATGTGCATCTCTACGGTGCGGGTACCCGTGCCCTGGCAGGCCTCGCATCGGCCTCCCGACACGTTGAAGCTGAAGCGTCCCGGCTCATATCCGCGCATCCGGGCCTCGGGAACCGCGGCGAAAAGCTCCCGGATCGGGGTCATCGCACGCGAGTAGGTCGCGGGGTTGGATCTCGGCGTGCGTCCGATAGGCTCCTGGTCAATGCTCACCACGCGATCGACGTGCTCGAAGCCGCGTATCGCGCGATGATCCCCGGGCACATCGAAGGATCGATGCAACTTGCGTCGAAGTGCCCTGAAGAGAATGTCCTGTATGAGTGTGCTCTTGCCCGAGCCGGAAACGCCGCTGACGCAGGTGAGAGTGCCTAGCGGCACACGCGCATCTATCTGCTTCAGGTTGTGATGTGACGCGCCCTCAATGACTATACGCTCCCCGGAGCCTTTCCGCCTGTCTCCCGGCACGGGAATGCTGCGTCGGCCGGACAGGTAACGCCCCGTAAGCGATCCATCGCAGGCCAGCAGCCCCTCGATCTCGCCGGTGTATATGATCTCCCCGCCCTCCACGCCGGGGCCGGGGCCGAAGTCCACCACCCAGTCGGCGCGAAGAATCGCCTCAGGATCATGCTCCACCACAATCACGGTGTTGCCGAGATCCCGCAGCCGTTCGAGCACGCCGAGCAGTCGCCCATGATCGATAGGATGCAACCCGATGCTCGGCTCGTCGAGAATGTACAGGATGCCCGCGAGTCCCGAGCCGAGCTGAGTCGCCAGTCTGATGCGCTGGGCCTCTCCGCCCGCGAGTGATGGCGCGGTTCTGTCAAGCGTAAGATAGCCTACGCCCACCTCCACCATGAACCCGAGACGAGCACATACCTCTTCGATCAACTCGCCGCACAGCGCCTGATAGGTTTCCGGAAGCTCCAGGGCGCTGAAGAACTCGAGCGCTCGCTCGGCGGTGAGCCTGCTCACCTCGGGCAGCGTCTTTCCACCGACGAACACCGCACGAGCTTCGCGCCGCAGACGGTCTCCCTCACACTCCGGGCACGGCATAACGGCGAAGAAGCGGTCGTAGAACTGCTTCTGCCCGGAGGAGCTTGTCTCCCGGTAGCGCCGCTGGCTCGCGGGCACAAGCCCCTCGAAGCGCTTCGAGTACTCGAACTGCTTTCCCCCGCGTGTCTGATACTTGAAGCTGATCTCTTCATCGGTGCCGTAGAGGATGACCTCGCGTGCGCTGTCGTGCAGATCGCGCCACGGTGTGCTGAGGTTGAAGTCGTAGTGATCGGCAAGCCCCTCCAGAATATGCCGCACATGGCGCGTCTCAACATCACCGTAGATCTCCAGCGCCCCCTCGAGTATCGACTTCGAGGGATCAGCCACCAGCCGGTCAGGATCGAGGCCCTTCTGGCTGCCGAGACCGTCGCACTCGGGGCAGATCCCCACCGGGCTGTTGAACGAGAACATCGCGGGAGAAAGCTCCGGATAGGCGATGTCGCATTCCGGGCAGGCGAAGCGTGTGGAGAGGTGAATGTCCTCTCCATCGATCACGTCGATTACGATGAGCCCCTCGCCCTGCGCGAGAGCCGTCTCGACCGAGTCAGCCACACGCGAGCGAGCCTCCGACTTGACAACGATCCTGTCCACGACTATCTCCACGTTCGAGAAGTCCCTGGGAGGTCCTGGCATTCCCTCGGAGATGTCGAAGATCTCGCCATCGACCCGCATGCGCACGAAGCCCTGCCGGCGGGCGTCACGCACGAGATCCATCAGGGCCTGGTCCTCGTCGGGATGCACCGGTGCGAGGATCAGCGCGCGCGCACCCTCATCGAGCGCCAGCACACGATCGATGATCTGCTGCACGGTGTACGCGTGCACCGGCAGGTCGCACTTATAGCAGCGCACCTCCCCCGCGCGCGCATAAAGCACACGGAGGTAGTCGTGTATCTCTGTGATGGTGGCGACGGTAGAGCGCTGATTGCCCGACGAGGATGGCTGATCGATCGCAATCGCAGGTGACAGGCCGTCCACGTGATCGACCTGAGGGCGCTCCATGTTGTCGAAGAAGTGCCGCGCATGGGTGGACAACGACTCGACGTAGCGCCGCTGCCCCTCGGCGTATATCGTATCGACCGCAAGCGACGTCTTGCCCGAGCCACTCACACCTGTGAATACCACAAGGCGGCCGCGAGGTATCTCAAGGTCAACCCCTCTGAGATTGTGCTCTCGCGCTCCGAATATGCGGATACTTTCCTCATCTGAAGGCATTTACCTGGCTCTCCAACGCCTCGTTCATCATGGTCACGGACGGTACATTCTAACCCACCCCACCCTGTGGGTCAACGTCGCGAACCTCGCTTGTAGGAGCAAAGTGATAATGTCGGGTTGGGGCAAAGTAGAAATGTCCGACTGGTCGGTGGTAGCTCCCCGCTGCGTTCTGCGAGGGTGCTATTTAATTGCGTTACCCCTAATTGAGCCCCTGCGGTGTCTATGGACTGCATCTTGGCGCGAAAGACTCCTTCGCCCGGCGTTGGAGCTGGCAATGCCCGCGGTCGCCTGCCTCAGAGGTAGGCGATCTGCCGCCCCTCTCCCCCACGCGCGGGCGTCTGACGCGCCGCGTGTTCATTCCGCCGGGCGGCGCTGCCGAGCGTCTTATCTCCGATGGGCGCGCACCCGAAGTCATCCCATGAGCCGAGGCCGATGACGTTCTCGGCGGTGACTGAGAGGTCCAGCGCGCCCATGCGCGTGAGCCTGCCCTCAACGCAGATGACGGGACTGGTGTAAAGCGCGCGCCCGCAGCTTTGATAGACATCCTCGAAGACCGCGACATCGATCAATCCCAGTTCATCCTCGAGTGAGATGAAGATCGCGGTGCGTCCGCTGCGCGTCGGCGGGCGAGCGCGGGAGACGATGATCCCGGCCACGCGCACGCGCTCCCCGTCCTCGCGCTCCCACAGCTTCACGCTCGGCGTCACGCCCATCTCCCGCAGCCGTTCGCGCCAGAAGCTGAAGGCGTTACGCGTGGTGCTGACGCCGAGTATCTGCAGGTCGGTGGCGACTCGCCCCACCTCAGTCATCGAATCGAGCGCGGGCAGCGTACTCACCAGTTCATCCGCATCATCATAAGCGAGCGAGGGACTGCGCCGGCGCCCGCGCCGGTCGGCGACAACGTCGGCGGGCAGGGCGCCGAGTCGCCAGAGCAGTTCCCGCACGCTCATGCCGGTGAACGCGAAGGCGCGCGCCAGCACGAGGTTCTCGACCGCGGGCCGCGGTGTGCTCGTGCGGGCGCAGAAATCCTCCAGTGACATGAAAGGCCCGCCGCACTCCCTCTCGCCGAGAATACGCTCGACGCTGCGCTCCTGCAGGCCGCGCACCATCCACAGCCCGAGGCGGATGTCACCGACCGAATTGCGCTCGTACTCCACGAGACAGCGATCTTCGCTGCGATTCACGCACGGAGGGAGGATGCCGCAGCCGCAGCGTCGCGCGTCCTCGGCGACCGTGCGCGGCGGGTAGAAGCCCATCGGCTGGCTGGAGAGTATCCCGGCCATGAACTCGGCGGGGTAGTGCGCCTTCAGCCACGCGGTCTGATACGAGATCCTGCCGAAGCACGCCGCGTGGGCCTTGTTGAAGCCGTAGGCGGCGAAGCCGCGGATCATGCCGAAGATCTCCTGCGCGGTCTCCGTGCCGACATCGCGCTCGCCCGCGCGCAGGATGAAGCGCTCCTGGAGTTCGTCGAGGTCCTCGGGGGTGATGTCCTTCGTCATCATCCGCCGCATCACATCCGCCTCGCCGGGCGAGAAGCCCGCGATGGCGTGTGCGATCTGCAGCACCTGCTCCTGATATATGACCACGCCGAAGGTGTCGCTCAGGATCGGCTCCAGCGCCGGATGCGGATAAGTGACCTCCTGCAGTCCATGCCTGCGCATGATGTACGGGGTTATCATGTCCGCCTGCACCGGCCCGGGGCGGAAAAGCGAGATGTTGGCGATGATGTCCTCGAAGTCGGTGGGCTGGACGCGGCCGAGCAGGTTCCGCTGCCCGGGGCTCTCAAGCTGAAAGAGGCCCACGGTGTGTGTGCCACGCAGTAGCTCGTACGACGGCTCATCGTCAAGCGGCAGCGCGTCGAGGTCCGGGCGGCGGCCCTCGCGCGCCTCGATGTGATCGGCGGCGTCCTCGATGGCGGAGTGTATCCGCAGGCCGAGGATGTCCATCTTCACCAGCCCCAGCGCTTCCACGTCATCTTTGTCGAACTGCGCGATCACGATGCCCTTGTTCGCAAGCTCCAGCGGCACCATCTCGGTCAGCGGACGCGCGCCGATCAGCAATCCGCCGACATGCACCGACAGGTGCCGCGGCAGCCCCGCGATCTCCCCGGCAAGCTCGATGAGCAGGCGCTTGTCCTCAAGGTCGAGTCTGGCATCGCGAACCTCGGGGTACTTCTCCACCGCTTCGGAGATATCGCCCGCGCGGATGTGCGGGAAGACGGAGGCGAGCCTGCCGATCTCCTCCTCCGGGAAGCCGAGGGCCCTGCCGATCTCGCGGATCGCCGAGCGCGCGCGGAAGGTGTTCACGGTGCAGACCGCCGCCACGCGTTCGGCGCCGTAGCGGTCGTAGATGTACTTCGTGACCTCATCGCGCCTGCGGCTGTCGAAGTCCACGTCGATGTCGGGCATGTTGCGGCGCTCGGGATTGAGGAAGCGCTCGAACAGCAGGTCGTGCGCGATCGGATCGGCGTGGGTGATGCCGAGGACGTAACTGACCAGCGAGTCGCCCGCCGAGCCGCGGCCCGAGCAGCGGATTCCCCGCTCGCGGGCGAAGCGCACGATGTCCCAGACGATCAGGAAGTAATCCACGAGACCCTTCTCCTCGATGATCGCGAGTTCGTGATCGAGACGCTCGCGGACCTCCGCGCTGAGATGCCCGTAGAGGCGCCGAGCGCCCTCTTCGCAGAGGCGGCGGAGGAAGATGGTTGCGCGTTGGCTGTTTGCCGTTCGAGGGGCCGCACGAGGGCAATGGTGAGCGCAGCGAACCGGTGCCCGAGGTCGGCCCACAGGGTGCTCTAAGGCCGCCGGCGGGCGCTCGTGCGGCCTCTCCATCGTTGCAGCAGATTCGGACGCACGATGCTCCAGAGTTTTTGACTCTCCCCTCTGCTTCAACTCCGTCATGTCAAACGCGGGGAAATGAAAGGTCTCAAGGTCAAGCTCCCACTCGCAACGCGCGGCGATTTGCGCGGCATTCGCGATTGCCTCAGGCTGGTCGGCAAACAGTTCCGCCATCTGATACGATGTTTTGAGATAGAACTCCGCGTTCGGACGCCGCTCGGGGTTGGGCTCATCGACCGTCTGCCGCGCACCCATGCACACCATTACATCCTGCAGGCGGTAGCGCGACTTCTCAATGTAATGCAAATTATTCGTCGCGACACACGGAAGGCCAAGGCGCGCGGCCAGTTGCGCCAGCCGATAGCGCGACCGCCCGTGCGGGCGAGGCAGCAGGTGGTTATGCAGTTCGATGAACAGGTGCTCGCCGCCGAAAAGGTCGCGGTAATGCTCCGCCACCTGCTCTGCCTCGGGGAAGAGCCTGCGGTCGAGCAGGGCCGGGATCTCCCCGCGCTTGCGGCAGCCCGAGAGCGCGATCAGATGCCCGCGATGTTCGCGCAGATGCTGTTGTGTGAGCAGCGGATTGTCGCGATCCACGCGCTCGTACTCCTCAGAGAAGGCGCTCTCGCGGCGCGCCTCGCCCAGCCGCGCCGCCGTGACCAGCCGGCAGAGGTTCGAGTAACCCTCATTGTCCTCGGCCAGCAGAAGCAGGTGCGGCGGGCGTTCGGCGTCTTCGAGGCACCCGGGCAACACCGGTTCAATGGTGAACTCGACGCCGATGATCGGCCTGACGCCGATCTCGACTGCCGCCTGGTAGAAGCGCACCGCCCCGGCGAGCGAGTTGTGATCGGTGAGCGCGACGGCGTCCATGCCGGCGTCACGCGCGGCCCGGGGCAAGTCCTCGACCGCCGAAGCCCCGTCATGGAGCGAGAACGCGCTGTGTGTGTGCAGATGAGTGAAGGCAGTCATTGTCGGTTAGGCCATGGTCGTTGCGGCCCCCGGCGCCCTCGCCGGAAAGGCTTGCGCAAATCGTTCAGCGGAGTGTGTGAACCGAACAGTCCGGTCAATCCCACGCCCGGTAAACGTACCAGTCGTCGGTGGAGGCATAGCGGCACAGATCGAAGCATCTGCCGGTGTCGGTGACGACGCGGATGAAGTGACGCTCGCCATCGCCCTCCCACCAGCGCCCCAGCAGTCGCCAGCGGCCGCCGGTGTCCACGATTCGGTAGCTGCGTTCGCGCCAGGTGAACTCGCATGGGCAGTCGTCACCTCGCATCGTAACTTCAATCGGCTCTCCTGTCGCTTCGGTCATCGCCACCATTGCAGTCCGCTCTTGTGTTTCAGAGTGACGGGCATCATATACGAACATATGTTCGTATGTCAAGCGGATAGTTTCAGAGGCGTCGGGGCAAAGTGATAGTGTCCTGGTTGGCAATGGGGGGATGTGCGCCCCATGGCGAATTGCAGAAGCAGGACGATCACAATCAGTCCAACAGCACGACACGAGCACTGGAATTCGACCAGCGGATGCGCGCATACGGCTCTGAGATGTACTCCTGCCTTCAGGGATGGAGCATCCTCACCCAACCATTGCGCCAAGGTCCACGTACGTTTCTCGTGTTACGCTTCACGTCGATACGGAACCCGCAGTTGAAGGTAACCGTCACCTATTCCGAGAAATCAGATTGTGGTTCATCACATAATGCGCCGACTCGCGCGGCACAATCTCAACTGCCTGCCTCAAGATTGAGGAGGATCTTAAATGCGTACACGCATCACACCTGTCTGTCTATTTGCACTCTTAGTGCTCTGGCTGTCCGGACCGGTCTTCTGTCAGGAGAACATGTTCGAGAATCCGACCTTTGAGAGCGTTGATGAAGATGGCAGGCCCGAGGCGTGGCAGCCTGTCACATATCAGACGGAGGGCGAGGCAGTGCTTGCGACCGACGGGGGCCACGCCGGTGACAACTACGTCATCGCGCGCGGGCACAGCGAAGAGGATCGCGCGGCGTGGCGCCAGCACGTCGCCTGGGACCCCCCCGACCGCGGCGTGACCGTTACCGGATGGTATCGCACCGTTGACGTGGTTGACGAGCACCGCAAGGGCGCGTCGATTCGCTTCATCTTCAACGAGGATCCGGAAAGCTGGTCGCCACATCTCGACCTTCAAACCGAGTTCTACTCTCCCATTGCAGAGTGGACGCGCGTAGAGACGACCTATCTCGTCCCCGAGGGCACTCGTGACGTGATAATCGAGCTGTTTCACTGGTGGACTTCAGGCGAGACGCACTGGGATGATGTGACGATCAGACCCGCAACCGAGGAAGAGATCATGGCCAACCTGCTGCCGCCACACCTTGCCGTTGATCGCGAACCAACCCCCGGGCGAAACCTGCCCTACTCCCCGGAAGATGGTGCCACCGTCACTGTGAACCCGCCGCCTTTTCTGTGGCTGCCCTCAGGAGAGGTCAACACAGGCGACGAGGAGCGCTGGGAAGACCTGCCGCATCATCCGATAAGCTGGTCGCCGCATGGCGAGGTCACCTACCGCCTGCAGGTCTCGCACAATCCAGAGTTCGCGGGTGATCTCACAGTGGACATGTCCGGGTTGATCTACTGTGCCGAGATGCTCACCGAGCCTCTTCAGCCGGGCACCTATCACTGGCGCTACGGCGTTGACCTGGAAGAGAAGCCGACCATCTGGAGCCGGGCGCGCTCCTTCGAGGTGCCCGCCGACGCCGATCTGTGGCCCTATCCAACCGCGGATCGCTTCACCATCCCCGACACCCGCCCCCGCCTGCTGATCCCCGAGGAGCGCGTGTCGGAGCTGCGACGGCGCGCGGCTGAGGGCGACCTTCAGGACGCGGCGCGCGGTTTGGTAAGAAGGGCCGGGAACGCGATCGAGGAGGAGCTTGTGCCCGAGCCCGACTTCCTGCCTGATGATCCGGAGTTGCGGGGACCCGCCTATACCCTGACCTTCCGCGAGACCCGGCCCCCGATGAACCGAATGGAGACCAGCGCCCTTGCCTACCTGCTCACCGGCGATGAGACCGCGGGAGAGGACGCGAAGCGGCGCATACTTCACTTCTTCTCCTGGGACCCGCAGGGCTCCACCGGGTACTTCCACAACGATGAACCCGCCATGTGGGTTATGATGCGCGGCGTGCGAGCCTATGACTGGACTTACGACCTCTTCACCGAAGAAGAGCGCGAACTGGTGGAGGATTCGATGCGCATCCGCGCGGCCGATATGTATCGAATGCTGCGCAGAATGCCCTTCGACAATCGACCCTGGTCAAGTCACCCCGGGCGCACTATCGGCTTCCTCGGCGAGGTGGCCATCGCCTTCTACAACGAGTGGGAGGAGGCCGCCGAATACCTCGATTACATCACCCGCATCTACTGGGGCGTCTACCCCGCATGGGGCGAGGATGACGGCGGATGGAATGAGGGCCCCGCCTACTGGAATTACTACATGGGCTTCGGGCTGCACTTCGTCCTTGCGTTGCGTGAGGGAACGGGCCTCGATCTCACGGAACGACCGTTCTTCAACAACACGCCCTACTACGCCCTCTACATGACACCGCCGCACGGCCAGATGACACCCTTCGGCGATGCCACTGAGTGGAGGCCGTTTCGCCATGGCAGCCTTATGTACTGGTTCAGCACACTCAACCGCGATCCGATCATCCGCTGGTACGCCGAAGAGACCGGTGCAGGGCCGGGCACGAGTGCCCTGGGTATACTGCTTCAGGATGATACCATAGAGGCACAGGCTCCGGTTGATCTGCCCAGCGCCCGAGTCTTCCCCGGAGTCGGCCTCGCCGTGATGCGCACCAACCTCGTGATCGGCGACAACGACGTCGGTTTCATGATGAAGTCGAGCCCGTTCGGCGCAGTTTCGCACGGTTTTCAGGATCAGAACTGCTTCGTGCTGGAGGCCTACGGCGAGGCACTGGCGATCTCCACGGGGTACTACAACCGCTACGGTTCTCCCCACCACACGGGATGGACCCAAACCACCCGTGCCAAGAACGGCATCACCTTCGATGGTGGTGAGGGGCAGGACCGTGGCTGGCAGGCGCGCGGTGAGATCACCGACTTCGTGCACGGCGACAGCTTCGACCTGACCATCGGCGACGCCACCGAGGCCTACGGTGGACGCCTCACTCGAGCGCTGCGCGAAGTCGTGCACGTGCGCCCCGGAATCTTCGTAATCCGAGACGACCTCGCCAGCGACGAGGCGCGCACCTTCGAGTACCAGCTTCACGCCATCGATGAGATGACACTGCGCTCCGATGATAACGAGGTGCTCATCACCCGTCCGAAAGCCAGCCTCACCACGCGGTTCCTCGAACCGGCGGCGCTGCAGATCACACAGACCGATGAGTTCGATCCCCATCCGGCCTGGCCGCCGGATCGGGAGTATGACAGACTCTGGCATACCACCGCCTCATACACCGAGGCGCGCAACGAGGCCGAGTTTCTCAGTGTGCTGATGCCCTCCCGCGCGGGCGAAGAGAACGACCTGCCCGAGACCCGTAACCTCATCAGCGACACCGCCCGTGGCGTCGAACTGACCTTCCCGGACGGCCGGCAGACCGTGATTGGCTTCGCGCTGCCCGGCGTCACCGGGGCGATCGAACTGGAGGGCTTCAGCAGCGACTGTCAAATCTTCGCGGTGACCATCGATGCCGAGGGGACGCCCGACGACGTAATGGTACACCGGGGAACCACGCTGACGCACCAGTGGCTCGATCTCGAGGTCCAGTGACGAGCACGTAGTCGCATTTCGAACTGATCCCTCTCCGGCCGACGATCTTTGGGGCTGCGAGCGCTTCGACCCCGCGTCGCGATTGCACACCTCCTTTCGGCCCCGGCGCTGCAGCGCCGGGGCCGTCTGCAGATGTGCGTGCATCGGGCAGGACCAGGCTGCATGGTCTGCGCCTTACCTGCCTTTTGTGCCGGAGCACGCGTATTCCCCCACCCTGACAATACTCCCTGACCTCAAGTCTAACGACCTCTCTTGCATAAACAAAATCCTATCTGGAAGCGTCATTATTATACAGATGTGAACGAGTGAGCCATGACAGTATTCCTGGCATGGAACAAAAATACCCCCTCAAGAGCGTTATGCTACCTGTTAGACCATAGAGGGAGACGCACCGGCAGCACGATGTCCCATCCGTGATGCCAGAACAGCCGTCTCAGACAACAACAAGGAGGCCCAAGGATGAACAGAAGAGGATTCACGCTCATAGAGTTGCTGGTGGTGATCGCAATCATCGCGATCCTCGCCGCAATTCTGTTTCCGGTCTTCGCGCGAGCGCGAGAACGCGCCCGACAGACCGCCTGTCTCTCTAACGTGAGACAGCTCAACCTCGCCGTGCAGATGTATGCTCAGGACTACGACGAGAAGTTGCCGCCGGTAATGTACCTTACAGATGGTGCCGTGGAATACCCGGACGGAAGCACCGATGCCTGGGGGCTCTGGCCGGCGATCATCTTCCCGTATGTCAACAATATCGACATCTTCAACTGCCCGTCCTCAGCATGGAGGTGGGGCGGTGAGCGCACGACGCGCGGGAACTACGGCGCGAACCGCAATATCTCAGGCGGGCACTGGGGAGACCCCGGAACCCCGCCCAGCATCGAACCGATGAGTCTGGGCCAGCTTACAGAGCCGAGCAGCACGATTCTGATCACTGAGACCCACAGCACCGGTAACCACCAGTCCTTCTACACGCAGCGCAGTATCGGCATGGACGGAGACCAGATCCGCAACATCATCCCCGCGCGACACAACGAGGGCGCGAATATCGGCCTTGCCGACGGTAGCACGCGCTGGGTGAATATCCCCTATGAGGACTGGGAAGAGCGCGCGCTGGCAGGCGAGTCAGTCAATCAGGACCTGCCCGGCCTGCGCTGGACGCCGTAAGCACAATCTGACGGATGGCGCATCGAAAGAATCGACCGGCGGTTGGCAGATACCGCCGGTCGATTGCAGTTAGGTATCGCTCAATGACGCGCGTCGAAGCGGAAGAGATCGCGGGGACAGTGCTAATTCCGCCTGCTGAAGAAGGAACTTTCTTCATGGATGGCGAATCTAATGATATGCTGTCGCTCGTTAATACTGGAGGAAGAGCGTCCGAAGGCTGATACCATGCTGCACGCGACTGTAGAACAGCCCCGGGTAAGACCCACGGGCGTCGAGGGACGCCTCCACTGTCTGCCGCACGATAACTCCAGCACCCGGCATCTGCTGCACACCAGGTGAGCATGTCGGGTGTTTTCTGTGTTACTTGACGGTCACATATAACCTGACAGGCACCAGGAGGCCCTATCGTGGAGATGCGACGAGGTTTTACGCTGATTGAATTGCTGGTGGTGATCGCGATCATCGCGATCCTGGCGGCGATCCTCTTCCCGGTCTTCGCCAGAGCGCGGGAGAAGGCACGACAGACAAGCTGTCTCAGTAACGTCAGACAACTCGGCGTCGGCATGTTGATGTATGTTCAGGACTACGACGAGTTCTTCCCTCGCGACCATACCGACGCTCCGCACACACTTTGGGCAGAGTTGATCTACCCCTACGTGAACAACTACGACCTCTACCTGTGCATTACCGGCGGTGGACGCAGTGGTCCGGGTCGCTGGACCTACCGATCATGGGAGTTTCCCGTCAATCCCGGTTATGGATGGAACACGAATCTGCGCGGAATGCTGTTGGCGGAGTTCGATCGCCCCGCGGATATCATCATGCTGGGCGACTGCTCACATGAGGTCTTCCTCAGTTGCCCCGGACGCGCAGCGTGGGCAAACGCGCACGACCGGGTCTGCTGGAGCGACGGATATCATCCATGGCCCGACGGCAACCAGGAGTACATGCACGATCGGTACTCCCGTCATAACGGTGGCGAGAATCATGTTTACGGCGATGGTCACGCCAGGTGGACATCGAGCATGGCCACTTACTCGCAGGGATGGGATGTGTTGCGTCCGTAGCAGATCGTCCAGGCTTTAATTCGCACCGCAGTTCTCGAAGGAGAGACTACTGCGTGCAGGTCCTGTGCAGCAGCCGAGCTATCAATGCTCAAAGGAGGTCGCATGATGTGTGGCCGTAGAGGTTTCACACTGATCGAATTGCTGGTGGTCATCGCGATCATCGCGATCCTGGCGGCGATTCTGTTCCCGGTCTTCGCCCGAGCGCGCGAGCGTGCCCGCCAGACGTCCTGTCTCTCGAATATGCGGCAGCTATCTCTCTCGGTCCAGATGTACGCTCAGGACTACGATGAGACGTTCCCACCGGTCGTGCTGAATGTCCCGCCCCCCGGTGCGCTGCATCCGGACGGCAGTACCGTGCACACCAGCGTGCTGTGGCCGGTGCGC
Source organism: candidate division WS1 bacterium (assembly GCA_003566775.1). Taxonomy (GTDB): domain Bacteria; phylum Armatimonadota; class Zipacnadia; order Zipacnadales; family UBA5352; genus UBA5352. Next base: position 2,086 of record PXBW01000174.1, on the reverse strand, counting down.
ATCTTCCCCTATGTGCAGAACATCGACATCTTCAACTGCCCGTCCTCACCCAGGCGCTGGGCGGGCCAGCGATGGGGCTGCGGCAACTACGCCGCCAACCGCGCACTCTCAGGAGCCCACTGGGGTGACGCGGGTGGTCCACCTAACATCAGCCCCCGACGTCTCGCCGAGATCTGGCAGCCGTCCAATACCATTCTGCTGACCGAAAGCTGGTGTTACGGTAACACTCAGTGCTACTACACCCAGCGACGTATCCAGGTGCACAGCAGCGGCAACATCCGCAACATCATCCCCGCGAGGCACAACGAGGGCGCCAACATCGGACTTGCCGACGGGCACGCGAAGTGGTTCCCGGTGCCCTACGAAGGCTGGAAGGAAAGAGCGCTTGCAGGGGAAACCGTAAACCAGGACTTCCCCGGCTACAAGTGGACGGCGGAGTAGCGCAGTAACGGAATTGGGAGCAGACAGATATCTTCGGGCGGGAGGAGGAAGCGCATCCTCCCGCCCGTCTGTTCACAGGAGTAGATTGCACTCTTCGCATGTGACTGTATACGATCCAGATTACCTTTCGAATCCAGGAGGCGTTCTACGATGCAGTGGCTGCATGTACCGGCAACGCTCGTGCTGATTGCCGCACTTACCTGCGGGATCGCGGAAGGTGCGGAGTACTACCTCTCGCCCGACGGCGATGACAATGCCGCGGGGACCCGAGAGGCCCCATGGCAGAGCATCGACCGGGCCAACGAGGCGCTTGAGGCGGGGGACACCGCTATCTTCCTCCCCGGTGAGTACCCCGGATCGATCGCCCCCGAGAACAGTGGCAGCGTCGACGCGCCGATCACCTACCGTTCTGAGGAGCCACTGGCGGCGACACTTACCGCGGGTGAGGGCATCTCGGCGATTCAGTTCAGCAATCGCGACCACGTGGCAATCGAGGACTTCCGCATCGACGCGGGCGGTGTCGGCGGCTGGTTCAATGTCGGCGACAGTGATTACCTGACGATCCGCGGTTGCGTAATGCGAAATGCGCGCCCCACGGCGGTCATCCGCCGTTCGGAGCAGGTGCGGCTGCTGGACAATGTCTTCAGCAAGGACCGCGTGACCGGCAATATGGTGGGGATCACTGAATGCTCGCATGTGCTGATCGAGGGCAACTCGCTCGAGCGCGTCGGGCACAGCCCGATGCAGATCACCGTCTCCAACTACGTCGTGGTGCGCGCGAACAGCTTCCAGAATCCCTGGGGGCGCAACTACGAGTTCTGGTCATCCTCCCGATTGCTGATCGAGCGCAATACCATCACACGGGCAAGCGACAGCGGCTACTCGGCCGACAGTCGAGCCAAGAATCTCTATCGGTACAGCATCTTCCGGCACAACCTGACCTTCGGCAACCTGCACACACCTCTGACCTCGGGAAGCTACCTGTCCGCGGGCGCGACGCCGACGCACCTGAGGCACCGCCCGATGGTGCTGACCAACTCGCGCATCTACAACAACACGACCGCGGGGAATCTCGGCTACGGCTGGCAGTTCAGCGGCATGGCGATCGCCTCCAATGACATAATGAACAACATCTTCTACCGCAATGACTGGGCGGGCGGGAATGTGCAACTACGTTACATGGACAGTTGCAGCGGGGACAACCGCGTCTTCCGCAACCTGTTCCGGGGGACCGAACCGGGGCTGAACGTGGTCGATTACCGCGGCGATTTCATGCCGATCGACGAGGCCGACCGTCGCACCGGGGTACGCCGCGACTACTGGTCGGAGTTCCATGAGAACATCGACGGTGATCCGGCGCTGCTGGATCTCGACGCGGCCGACCTGCGCATCGGCCCCGAGAGTGAGGCGATCGACGCAGGCGCGCCGCTTGCGCTGGCCATGCGCGACGGCGAGGGCCGCGAACTTCCCGTCACCGACGGCATCCCCTTCTACGACGGCTTCGGGATCGAGGGTGAGCGGGGGGACTGGATCGCGATCGGGGAGGGCGACAACCTCGCCCGCATCGAGCGCGTCGAACTGCGTTACGATCAGCCCGCGATCCTGCACCTCGACCGCGATATGACCTGGACCGAGGGGATGCCGG
>PXBW01000148.1 GCA_003566775.1 candidate division WS1 bacterium | reverse complement strand
GTAACGGGGCATGCGCGCGCGCCGCGCACAGGTGTCGGATCTGGCTACAGATACTACAGCCCGGGGCTGGGGCGGTGGGTGAATCGGGATCCGGTTTTGGAGTATGGGGGGCTCCATCTCTATGGAATTCTGGCAAATGACCTGCTATCCGGAACGGACATGCTTGGGCTCGTTGAGTTCACCGTTCCAATCACCTGGGATAGCGGACGCCAATCACTCTTCCTCTTCTGGATCCGCCTGCAGATCGACGGCAACTGGAGAATCCACATCAACCCCAATGCCCCGAAAGATGAGTGCCCGGATCGGTGGCCCTCCAATATTCGGCCCGTGTTGACTGTGCGCAACTATGCGGCCGGCATAGGCGTTGATGCTCGCGCCGGACTTCAGGGGGACGATTTCAGCATGATCGTGGGCTTCAAAGTTGGCTTTTCGTTCCCGGCAGATGAGCCGTGGTGGAGAAGAGCGCTAGACGTATCTCTTGATAGGTCGCACTACCAGGAGATGAACGCTCGTTTGCAGATATGGGTGCCTGGGATACAGTATGATGGGCAAACGTTCCTATGCGCGTGCATAGCCTATGAAGCCGACGTGGAAGTCACTTTAGAGGCAGGGCTCTACACGACCCGAGCCGGCGGTGCAGCCGCCCTGCAGGCGGTACTGCTGCCTGTTTTGAAGACGCTCCCAGGTGCTCTCAATTCTCCCCAGTTGCCTGTGAGGCTGCCTATCCCCGCTGGTGTCAGCCCGTGAGTGAGCCGACATACAAGACGACCATGACATGCCATGACGTCGAGATTGGTCTTTCCTTCCTATGCAAGGGTGGCATTCCGTGGTCTACGCGGGAGAGAGTCGTGATCAGCGCGATTGCGGCCACGGTTGGCGTACTTTGGGTCGTGCTCACTGGCGGAGGCGATGACGTTGTATTCAGAGTCTTCGACCATGATCTGTCACTCGGCTTGCGTCGAAGCTTACATGTCTTCAAGTTCCTTGTGCTTAGCGCAATGGTGCTGATGTCCTATCGCGCGTTAAGACGTTCGCGTCAGAAGGACGCCCGAAGACAGCTCTTGGTGGAGTGGGCGAGGCAGACCGGTGGCACGGCTACGGTTCAGATCGAAGGTGATCGGATTCGGTGTCTCTGCGGCAACGACGCTAGCCCCATCGCGGCCGGGAGGATCACGTCAGTGGCCGTATCCCCGTCTCACGTCATCCTTCAGTTCACGCAAGCGAAGGGACCTGCTTTTGTTTCGCTGAAGCGTTCGGAGGAACTGTTGACGCGAGTGCGGCATGTGAGAGCAGTGAACGAAGACCATGCCATCCGGGGGGCAGGCACGGAGTAACAGAGCACTTGGAGAAGGAGCCCTCGCTCGCCGCGCCACGCGGCGCTTTCGGACTTGACCGCTCCGCCGAGCCGGTCCAGTATGTCCGCGTCATGGGCTACGACCCGAAAGCCGAGACCGCGGCAGGACCGCGGGGGGAGGGGCGCGCAACTCGGCATGCGCGCACGCCCGGCACGGGTGTCAGATCTGGCTACAGATACTACAGTCCGGGGCTTGGTAGGTGGCTGAATCGGGATCCGATCGGGGAAGCGGGGGGGATCAACCAATACGGTTTCGCAGGAAACAAGAGTCTGAGCCGTATTGATCTGCTGGGCATGAAATGTGTTGCGGTTTCTGAGCCCCGAATTACAGGGTCTGACTGGGAACTATCCAGAGTTGTTTTGGACGGTATCCCTGCAAGTTTCAGTTATCAGATCGACGGTGTCGATGTCACGTGGAGGCTGGAAGGGGAGGTGGAATGCTGTTGTAAGTTTCTCTTCTTCTTTCGACGTCGAGTCACGAGAACAATACATAAAACGATTACAAGGGCAGCGCAGATTCCTCGTAAAAGTCTTCCAATATTCGCTCTTGCTCCAGGGAACCTTCCCGTCAATGTTCCTAGCCCAAAGTCTATAGCAGAGGGGATCGGTGAGATTCTAGGAGAAATCGTAGGTGACATCGTAGGCGGAGGCTATTTTGTAACAGAAGATGAACATGCAGCGATAGGTGGAGGAATCCTTCGCTCTAAGCCAAAGTCACTCCGCGAAGGAGATTGGCCAGAAGACCCTTGCAATTGAATGAAGGAGATCGTTACATTGTACAAGACCGTCATATCAGCCATTGTTTTGGCGTTGTGCGTAGTGATATCATCATTCGTCGGTCAAAGGAAGGGATTTCAGAGTGGATACGAGGAGGGTCGATTAGATGTATTGCTCGAAGGTCTTCATTTTGATCTCAGCATCTATCGGCAAGCCTATGAGATGAGTGATTACGTACATTCATTAGAGAAAGAACATTCTTTATATATCGCACATCCAAGAAGTTGGAAGACGCTCATCTACGGGAGGATTTTGCTCTATGATGAGATGAGTGAGCGGTACGATCAGATCGTCGGAGTGACGTCACGTTTCGAAGAGGATTTAGAAAGAGCTCGCTCGATTGTCAAAGACGTGCAGCTCCTAAGGATTGGAGAGGGCATAACGCACGAATTCGAGCGGGAAGAAGAATTGAGTTCGGATAGCAGTGTCACGAGCCAAGACTCAGAACCGGATGTCGTTGGCGGAACTGAGGGGAACGAGACGAGGGACTGATGGAGACAGACCGAGCCGTAGAGATCGTACAGAGCCTTGCCGAGCTGTCTGGCGTTTGCGCCGGCATGTGGGAGTACGGCCATCGGGGTCACGTCTCAACATTCAACGCCACGCTCGTGTGCGGGGCCGCCGGGGACGGGTTAGAGGCGCTTTCGGGCTGAAACGCTTTCAGACTTGACCGCTCGGCTGATCCGTCCCATCATGCCACCGTCATGGGCTACCACCTGAGAGCGGGGGCCGCGGCCGGGCCGCGGGAGGAGGGGCGCGCAACGCGGCATGCGTGCGCGCGGCGCGCGGGTGTCGGATCTGGCTACAGATACTACAGTCCGGGGCTGGGGCGGTGGGTGAATCGGGATCCGATTGAGGAGCGAGGTGGGTTGAATGTGTATGGGTTCGTGGGGAATGGTCCTGTAGGTGTCTTCGACCCCTTCGGCCTCTGGACTGAGATTCAGCGGCGGGGAGAGGTGCGGGCACGGACTTGTGCTCAATTGGGCGACACAATCGGCAGCTTGGCAAACCAACTCCACCTTGACTCTGATGACGCATTGGGCTCATCCGGATGGTTGCGAGCAGTAGACGGCACTGCTGTCAGTTCCGTGGAGCCAGGAACGTGGTACACCGTTCCCAACACCGTTTTCGTGGATTTGGGACTCAATCGCGGCTGGGAATACCGTTATCTCTTGTCCATCTTCAATCATAGCCTACGCCGTAGCGCGCGCGACTTAGAGTCTCAGGGCTATCATGTGTCTGTCACAGAGAACGTCACGGCAGGGGAAATGAGAAACCATATGCGCACGGACGGCATCTATGCTTACTTCTATGCCGGTCATGGCGTCGGCCATCCTGATTCTGAGGTTCTTGCGCCCGAGGGGCGCTACGCTGAGAGCTACGTCGCGCCCGGCAGATACGCCCCGTACAGAATCCGCAGAATGGTGCTCTATGCGTGCAGCTCCGTGGCCGACCGCCCTACGCGGCAAACGTATCTGACCGATCCTACGAAGTCCTTCTGGAATCTGAACGTGTCCTCACGAGGGTCGGTCATTGGTTTCCTCATCGATGTCAATATGTTCAATATCTGGCGGAATCCTCCAGTTGCCATCCAGGGCACCACGGAGACGTTTCCCCGATACGGAGATATTCTTGATGTTCGCATGGAGAACTGAGATCCTGGTGCCATTCTATGAAGCGTCGTCTTGTACATGTCACCGCGAAGGCCGTTGTTCGTGCCGTGCTTTCTATGATCGCCGTTGCGGTGTTGATACTCCTTCTGCTGCCCGCAATCAAGACGAGACCTAGAGCGAATCCAACCGCGGTTACGGCACTCCGGCTGTCTGGAATCAGGGTAGCTACTCAAGCGTTCGTGACGGATCACGGGCCCATCACGACCACAGACAACAGAATGATCGTTAGTCTTCTTGCTGGGCGTAGAGAATCTGTTCAGGGCGTTCAATACCTAGACATCTCCCCTGAACGGCTCGACGCGCGGGGGCACCTAATCGACGGCTGGGGTACGCCAATACAGTTCCGTTTGGAACAGGATGGTCACAGGTTGATCATTACATCGTACGGCCCCGACAGGAAACCTGGTGGGGGTGACGACATCTCGGTGGCGGTGCGAATGATGCCCGAATGATAGGCCCAGCATCAGGGTGGCGGCACCTCCTCGATGCCTTCGCGGTCGCAGGCCACCGGGTGAGGGGCGCGCAACGCTTTGTGCGCGCACGACGTGCGCGGGTGTCGGATCTGGCTGGAGCGATCCGGGCGGACCGCGGTAAATCCTTGCGACCGCATAAGATACGGGGGTTCTGTGGCGAGGGTGTGTGCCTGGCGACGTATTCCGGCCTGCTCTGTCGCCTGTAAGCATCAGCCGCGGAGGCATGGCACGGCACGACGCGCTGCCGGAGAGGCGGGACGGGTTTCGCCAGAGAGGGCGCTGGCGGCTTGCTGCGCGACGTGGTAGCGTTGCCCAGGAGAGGCACATGAATGCGATAGACCGAATCACGTTCGATCCCGAGGTCATGGGGGGCAAGCCCTGTATCCGCGGGATGCGCGTGACCGTTGGCACCATCGTAGGGCTGGTCGCGACCGGACGCACACGCGCCGAGATCCTCCAGTTGTACCCCTACCTGGAGGAGGAGGACATTCGCCAGGCGCTTCGGTATGCGGCATGGCGGGCTGAGGAAATCGAGGTGCCCCTGGCGCCCGCATGAAGATCGTGATCGACATGAACCTATCTCCGGCCTGGGTCTCCATGCTGGATCAGGCCGGGCATGATGCGACGCACTGGTCGAGTCTCGGCCGACCCGATGCAAGGGGTTCGGCACCGCGAGGCAAGGGAGAAACACGGCGAACAGGCGCCGACGCTCCGCCTTGCGAGGAAGGTGGGGAGCGGAACTACGAAACACGCGAAAGGCGCGAAAATGGGGGGGGCGTGGGGGGAGCTGGTGAAACGCTGAAACGCTGAAATGCTGAAATGCTGAAGGGGGAGGGGAGTGGAGGGGAAGAAACGTTCAACGCTCAACGCTCAACGTTCAACGTTCAGAGTCGCCGGCGTCGCACCCGGCGCTCACTTGGGTCGTCCGGGAATGATGCTGACCTGATGATTCTGTCGTTCCAGGCCAACGCGCCCTGCACTTCGCCGACCTGCGCTGCCTCTGGCTGTCCCCCGGGCAACGGGGGCGAGGAGGGACAGAATCATTGTGGACAGAATCGGGCGAAGGGGGATCCGAGAGCGGCAGGGACCGGCCGTGGTCGCCCCGCCGTTGAACGTTGAGCGTTGCGCGTTGAACGTTGAGCGTTTCCCCCTCTTCTGTCTCCTCCTGTTCCCGCCGGCCGCTGAGGGCCGGCCTACACCGACGGCAGCGCGGGCCGGGGTTGGCGGCGCTGCAGGCCGGGGCTCTGACCCCGGCGAATCCACTCGTCCTCGTCGTCGTCCTCGTGCTCGATTCCCTCGAACTCCATAGGGGTCACGTCTCAACATTCAACACACCTCCAGCGTAGCGCGGGGTCGGTCCGCACATCGCTGCTGAACGCTTCTGCGCGGGAAGTTCTGCGAGACCACCGCCGCTGCCACCCGCGCGAGCGCGGCGC
>PXBW01000305.1 GCA_003566775.1 candidate division WS1 bacterium | reverse complement strand
GCCGGTGATGCTCGGACTCGCGATAGCGGAGATCAACTTCGCGGTCACCAAGATCCTCGCCAACGCCGTGGAGGGTGAGGGCGGCGTCTCGACACTCAACTACGCGAACCATCTCTGGCGCCTGCCCGCGCGGGTGATCGGTGCGGGCATAGCGATCGCCCTCTTCCCGGCCCTGGCGGATCATTACGCGCGGGGAGCGTCCCACCGCTTCCGGAAAGACTTCAGTTTCGGGATGCGCAACGCGGTATTCCTTACGCTGCCCTCCACGGCGCTGATGATGATACTTGCCGAGCCATCGGTGGCGTTACTGTGGCCGGGCTTCACCCCGGAGGGCATACACGCGGTGGCGCTGACCCTGTGGTGGTACTGCTTCGGCATTGTGCCAATGGCGGTGGTTTACATCGCCGCGCGGGCATTCTACGCGCGTCATGATACAATAACCCCTGTCTGGATCGGTGCAATCGCCGTGGCGGTCTGCCTTGTCGCGGCCTTTCGCCTCGGTGCCCTCTACTCGATGCCGGGCCTTGCTATGGCGACGAGCTTGAGCGGTGTGATCAATGCAACCGGTCTTGTAATACTGCTCCAGTGGCGGGTCGGTGGCCTCGGAGGGCGCGAGATCGTCAGTTCGGTCCTGCGGATGCTGATTCCGACCGCGGTGATGACCGTGATCGCGTGGGCAACGGTCCACGGACTTGCCGGATACCTTCCCGGGGATGGAACCGGCAACATGCTCGAGCGTCTCCTTATGGTGGCGCTGCCTCTGTCGGTGGGCGGTCTGGTCTTCATCGGTCTTGCGAAGGCGCTGCATCTGCGCGAACTCGAAAGCGCCTGGCGGATGATGATGCAGAGATTCGGCCGTGGATGAAGCTGAGGTCGTGGTCGTTGCCGTGGTCTTGCGGCCGTTGCTGTTGCGTGGTGGCGGCCCTGCGCGTCCGCCCGGTAGTTGACGTCGCAGTGCGCCGTTTGCTGTCTGCAGGGACGCATGTTCACATGCGTCGGCCGTTAAGCCGTTGCCGTAAGCCGTTTCCGTTGTAGCCCCTGCGCCCTCGCAGGGGGCGGCGCGAAGCGCCGCATGTCGTTTGACGGCTGATGCACTCGAGAGGAAGCCGAGTGTGGAGCAAGTAAGGTGGCTGCGCGTGCCGTTCTACAATCTGCCATTGGTCCGCGAAGTGCCACTCGACTGCGGACGGCTTGTGCCTTTGAAGTCCCACAAAGAGGCTCAGGATCTGATCAGGAAGCACAAGTACCGCTATGAGTTCGTCGTTACCGCTGCTCTGATCGTTGCAATCGATGAGGAACGCAGTCGCGGTCCGGATCCTCCTCAGGAGTTCTGGTCCGAGATCGGACCACTGATAGAGGCTTTGCAGTTCCTCTATCAGAGGCATGTCGGCGGGTATGAGTGGTCCGTTCACGCAACGCCCACGTGCGAAGACGAGGCGAAGCGTTGGGGCAGGTGTGCGCATTTGCGGAGCGTCCTCGACGGGGAGGAGATACGTGCGCAGGTTCCACGCGCCGATCTGATCCGCGACGCCGTGGCTCTGTTCCGCAATGTGGAGGTATCCGAGCGCACCAGGTTTCGGTACGCACTGAATGCGCAATTGATGGCTCAGGCAGTGGAGGTCGCCGCAGAGATGAAGTACGTTCAGCAATGGTTGGCCTTCGAGATAATCGTTCAGCGATGGGCAGACACTGATCCGGCCGCCCCGAAGGATGTACACCTTCGTGATGCAGTGGTTCGCAGGACGCGCGATGCTGTCCATGAGACGTTGTCTGGGCTACGAGACACTGGTCTCCTGTCTGAGGTAGAGGTTCAGGCAATCATTGGACGTATCCAATCAAACATCTACTGTGGTATCGGAGAGAGGGCACGAGCGTTCCTTCCATATCACGGCATTTCTGGAGTGGATAACGAGTGGTTGGATATGTGCATCCACCTTCGTAACGATCTGGTGCACGGAAGAACACACGACGAGATCAGTGAACGCAGAGGCATTGAGGACGTCGTGGGAGAGCTTCTCTGGCGCGGGCGTGACATTCGGCGACTGGTGAACCGGTACGTGATGCGCCTCATGGGATACAAGGCACAGTATCCCTTTGAGCCGCAGCATAGCGATTGCTTTCTTCGCTTTGCCGAATAGTGGTCCACTTATCCCTCCGAACGGCCCCCTGCGAGGGCGCAGGGGCCACAACGACAACGACTGACGATACGCGGCAAACGACTCGAGCACGCGGAACGTCTAAGGTACGAGCGCGTATCGGTTGCGACACGGGCACGGTTTCGCGAACGACAAACGGCCGGGCGGACGTGTAGGTCCGCACTGTCCACAACGGCAAAGGTTCAACCTTATAGGGCGGAGCGGGGGCCGGCCTCTTCGAAAGACATACGGCAAACGGTTACGGTAATATGGCAAATCACCCGGACGCGAAAGGGTAACGATAAGACAGCATGGCGACTCAATCGAAGACCGAAGGCAAGAACAGAGTGCAAAGAGTGCCGCAGGAGAATGTGCGGAACTTCTGCATCGTGGCGCATATCGACCACGGGAAATCGACGCTTGCAGATCGGCTGCTCGAGGTCTGCGGGAATGTCGAGGAAGCACAGGAGCAGATGCTCGACTCCATGGACCTCGAACGCGAACGCGGGATCACCATCAAGTCATCGGCGGTCCGGCTCTACCACGAGGCGGAGGACGGTGAACTCTACCAGCTTAACCTCATCGACACGCCCGGGCATGTGGACTTTTCCTACGAGGTGTCGCGCAGTCTGCAGGCCTGCGAGGGTGCCGTGGTGCTGGTGGACATATCGCAGGGCGTCGAGGCGCAGACGGTGGCCAACGTCTATCTCGCGCTTGACGCCGAACTTGAGATCATACCGGTAATCAACAAGATCGACCTTCCGCACATCGATGCTGAGATGGCGCTTGAGGAGATCGAGGGGGCCTTCGGCTTTGACGAGGAGGAGATCATCCTTACCTCCGGCAAGACCGGCGCGGGAGTGGACGAGCTTCTCGAGGCTATTGTGCAGCGCATCCCGCCGCCGGATGAGGACGCCGAGGCCCCGTTGCGGGCGATGATATTCGACTCCGAGTTTCACGTGCATCAGGGTGTCATCGCCTATGTGCGTGTCTTCGAGGGTACGATCCGTCCCGGTGACGAGATCATGATGATGTCCTCGGGCAGGCGCTTCGAGGTGTCGCGCACCGGTGTCTTTGCCCCGGCGATGACCGACGTGGATGAACTGCGCTCCGGTGACGTGGGGTACATCACTGCGGGCATCAAGGGCGTGACCGAAAGTCGCGTCGGTGATACGATAACCTGGGCGGAGCGCCCCGCCGAAGAGCCATTGCCCGGCTATCGCGAGGCACAACCGATGGTCTTCTGCGGCCTCTATCCGACGGACAACGTGGACTTCGAGGCGCTCAAGGATGCGCTGGACAAGCTCTCGCTCAATGACGCGGCGCTCACCTACGAGCGCGAGACATCCGCCGCGCTGGGCTTCGGCTTCCGCTGTGGCTTCCTCGGTCTGCTGCATATGGAGATCGTGCAGGAGCGGCTCGAGCGTGAGTACGACCTGGATCTCGTCGCGACCGCGCCCAGTGTGGTGTACCGGATCATGCTCACCGACGGAGAGGTGCTGGAGGTTGACAATCCGGCGCAGTTCCCCGGGCGCGAGTTGATCGAGATGATCGAAGAGCCGGTGGTTGAGGCCACCATCATGTGCCCGCAGAAGTACGTAGGGCAGGTGATGATGGTATCCGAGGAACGGCGCGGCGCCTACCTCAAGCAGGAGTACGTCTGGGGCGATCGGATCGCGCTTCACTACCGCCTGCCGCTGGCTGAGATTATCGTGGATTACTTCGATGCGCTGAAGTCCGCCACTCGCGGATACGCTACGCTGGACTACGATATCGCCGGCTACTCGGCGGAGGATCTCGTGAAGGTCGAGATACTCATCAACGGAGATCCGGTTGATGCGCTGGCCATCATCTGTCATAAGGACTTCGCGGAGAGTCGTGGCCGGTCGATCGCGCGGAAGCTCAAGGGCTCGATCCCGCGTCAACTCTTCGAGGTGCGCATCCAGGCATCGATCGGTAGCCGCATCGTGGCCTCGACGCGCGTGGCGCCGCTGCGTCGCAACGTCACCGAGAAGTGCTACGGTGGGGACGTAACGCGCAAGCGCAAGCTGCTGGAGCGCCAGAAGGAAGGCAAGCGACGCATGAAGGCGGTCGGCAACGTGGAGGTGCCGCAGGAAGCGTTTATGTCTATCCTGCGCCTCGATGACGACGAGTGAGGCTAAGGCCATGACACCACTCTCGGTCTATGTGCACCTGCCGTTCTGCATGCGAAAATGTCATTATTGTGACTTCAACTCACGCCCGGCGCCAGATGCAGAGCGCCGGGCGTATGTCGATGCGCTGCGGGCTGAGATCGAGTGCCGCGCCGGGATTCTTCGCGCTCGTGAGGTCCGAACGATCTTCTTCGGTGGCGGCACACCTACAATCTATGAGGCGAATGAACTCGGGGAGGTTCTCGCGTCGCTGACTGCAGCCTCCGCCCCCCGCCCTCCCTCCGTGCCGGAGAGGGAGAGAGCCGCGCGACTTCCCGACTTTGAGATCACCTGCGAGGCGAATCCTGAGACGGTCGATCTCCCGAAGCTGCGGATGTTGCGTGAGGCCGGATTCAACCGCCTGAGTATCGGCGCGCAGTCCTTCGATGACGAGGAACTGCGCATGCTCGGACGAGGACACAGTGCGGATCAGGCCGCAGAAGCGATGGGCGCCGCGCGTGAGGCGGGCTTCGACAACGTCTCGCTCGATCTGATCTACGCGCTTCCCGGGCAATCGGTGGAGGCGTGGCGCAGTACTCTTCGGCAGGCTCTCGTGCTGGGGCCGGATCATCTGTCGGCCTACGGCCTGGAGATCGCTGCCGGAACCCCGCTGTTCACTCGTTACGAAGCGGGGGAGATCGCCGAGGTGGAGGACAGCGCGCACCTCGAGATGCGCGCCGCCACCGGTGAGTCGTGCGCTGAGGCAGACCTGCATCGTTACGAGATCTCCAACTACGCGCGCCCCGGACACGAGTGTCGACATAACATCACGTACTGGCGCAACGAACCCTACCTGGGCCTCGGTGCCGGGGCATGGAGCTACCTCGACGGAGTGCGTAGCGCGAACCTGCGCGAGCCGCGAGAGTACGTCGCCGCAATCGAGGAGCGATTTGAGGCGCTCGAGTACGAGGAGCAACTCGGCCCCGATGAGGCCCTTGCAGAGACGTTGATGATGGGCCTGCGCATGACTGACGGACTGTCCCTCTCGCAACTGACATCGCGCTACGGGGCAGAACGGGTGACGGAGCTTCTGGATAAGGCGCATCCGCTGGCTGAGATCGGGTTGCTGGACCTCAGCGATGCCCGGATGCGTCTAACCGCTGAGGGCGAGATGCTGCACTCGGAAGTATGCGTAAGGCTTGTGTGAGCGCAAGTCTCAGGCGTCGCAACTCAGACGGCAGGCAGGCACCACGGCGCTTCCTCTGCGTTGGGGCCATTCAGTTTCCTGAGAACGTGGAACGATGCACTGAGCCGGCTTGTTGAAGGTAGTCGAGACTTGATCCCTCCACCAATAGTGCATCCGGAGCATGGTTCGCTTACTGCCGATCTGCGTCTCTGGACCAGAGTTGGGCTTCCCGCAATCCTCCAGTAAACAGGCCCGGTATCTCGGTGCATATGTCGCAACGATCTGGTACTTCGGGGTAGGACACGCCCGGGCGTGGCGGAGGAACCCCGAGGGCCTGCGGCGAAGTAAGCCTCAGATAACGCTGATACTTTCGAAAAGCGGTGAGATGAATGACGACGGCTTACGCCGGAGGTAACGTCAATTACGGTGTGATCGGCACGGGGATACAGGGGGAGAAGCATATTCAGGTCGCGAGCCTCGCGCCGAACGCCTCGCTCGTTGCGATATGTGATCTGAACGAGGAGCGGGTGCGCTCACTCGCGCTCAAGCACGGTGCGCGTCATGCGAAGACCGACTGGCAGGAGTTGCTTGAGATCGACGAGATCGAGGCAGTCAGCATCGCGTTGCCCGATCATCTTCATCGCGAGGTGACTGTGGCGGCGCTGGAGGCCGGCAAGCACGTGCTGCTGGAGAAGCCGATGGCTACCTCGGTAGAGGACGCAGAAGCGATCGTTGCGGCGCAGAAGTCTGCTGGAAAGAAGCTGATGGTGAACTGGAGCAATCGCTGGATGCCGCCCTTCGCGAAGACAAAGGACAGGCTTGACGCCGGCGATCTCGGTGATCCGCTCTATTGCTACGCCCGGCTGAACAACACCACATATGTGCCCACGCAGATGCTGTCATGGTCGGCCAGTACACGGCTTCCCTACTGGCTGATCTGCCACCGGTACGATATCGCGCGCTGGTATTTCGGTTGTGAGGCGAAGAAGATAACTGCAGTATCGCGCTCGGTGGTGCTCAGGGAGATGGGCATCGACACTCCCGACTTCTACCAGGCGACGGTGGAGTTCGAGGACGGCCAGGTGGGCAACTTCGAGTCGTGCTGGATACTCCCCGAGAGCCTTCCATATCTCGTGGACAGCAAGTTCCAACTCATCTGCAGCGGCGGTTACGTGAACGTCGATCCGACACCCCCGGTGCATCAACTCGCGACCAGCGATGAATACGCGCACGAGGGCTTCCTGAGCGGCAGTGTGATGGGACAGCCCGTGGGCTTCGTTCGGCAGGCGATCGAACACTTCATCAACTGCTGCGTTAGCGACGGTACGCCGATGATCACCGGGGAGGATGGGCTGCAGATAACGCGAGCGCTGGTGGCGATGGTCGAGGCCGCCGAGACCGGAGAGGCGGTCTATCTGTGAGCCGTCGGATGCCCGCGATGATGCTGGTCGGGGCACTGATGCTGGCCCTCACCGCGGGCTGCGCGCGGGATGTGGAACCCATACGGGTCGAGACGACCGACACGATCCTCGAGCCTCCCGGTCCGGAGCAGAAGCTCAGTGCGGAGGAGTTGAAGCAGCTTGTCGCCTCCGCCAGCGAGGTCGAGGCCGGAGATGTTGAGATAATCGCGGATAGCGTAGGCGCAGAACTCGCGGTCATCATAGCGAGTATTCCGGCACATGAGGATCTGTTGCCGAGAGCCACCGACGTGGCCTCAGAAGCGTCCGGTGTGCAGACGGAGCAGCGTCTGGAGATCGTCGATGTCCGCTGGGATCGTCACATAGATGCCCCCAGAGATATCTTCTGGACGGAGCGATTGCAGTTTGCGGAAGTCGAGCCGGTGTCGCCCGAGGAAGCTGAGCACGTCGCAAAGGGGCTCAAGGGCATGTTTTTCCCGCCGATGCCTGAAGGGACGGGGGAGATGCTGGCCGAGCCGCAGCAACGTCCTCGCGGGCCTGTGTACGTGAGCACGTGGCGGGGGATGAGAGAGGGGCATCGGACCGGTGACCGCGTCGTCGTGCAGGTATCCTCGGTTACCGGGCTTCCTATTGCCTACAGCCAGCGCGTCGCGAGGCAACGGCCCGCGCCTGAGGATGTCGTGGTCACGCGAGACGAGGCGCTGGAGATAGGACGCGAGCATCTGATTGCCGAGCAGTTCCGGCGGGCCGAATCGGTAGATCTGGTGGGGGAGATGATTCTGAGCGCCTCCGTTCATCCGCAGGACGGGCCCGCGTGGATGATAGCGGTCGTGGGGCGCGGCGGCGAGCAACTTCGCGTGATCCCGATTGACGCGATGACAGGAGAAGTGATCGTTCGTGACGATGAGGACGAGGCCGAGGCGGGGGCCCTCTGACGCTGTCGAAGCAGGAGTACAGATGGAAGCGTTGATGCGGGAGATGCTCGACAGCTTCCTGCTCACGCATTCGCCCACCGGCCACGAGGACGATATGGACGAGGCGGCAATGCCCTATCTCGAGCAGTACTGCGATGAGGCGTGGCAGAACGCGCACGGTGATCTCATCGGCAGGATTCGTGGCGTCTCCAGGGACGGCGCGATCGTTATTGCCGCGCACAAGGATGAGATCGGCCAGATGGTCGAGCGCGTGGACGCCGATGGAGAGGTAACGCTCACCGGAATGGGCGGCAGCCAGGCGTGGCGCTACGGTGAAGGCCCCTTTGATCTGCTGGGCGACGAGATCGTTACCGGCGTGCTCTCCATCGGCAGCACACACGTCTCGGACCGCTCAAAGGACATTCACGAAGCGAAGACCACCAGGCCCATGAGTTGGGAAGCCTCGCGCGTGGTCACCGGTCTTCCCCGCGACGAGCTTAAGGCGCGCGGGGTGGATATCGGCACTCTCGGGTGTGTTGCGAGATCGCGCAAGACGCCGATGTACATGGGAGAGCGAGTCTGCGGCTACGGCCTGGATGACAAAGGAGCGGTCGCCGCAGCGCTGCTCGCCGCGAAGACCATCAGTGAGGGCGAGAGACCGGCGGTTGACGTCTATGTCGCGATCACGTCGCTGGAGGAGGGCGGCTGCGCGGGGGGACAGTACGTTGCGCGGGAGCTTCCGGTCGAGACAATGATTGCGGTCGAGGTTGGACCGGTCGCACCGGAGTACGAAATCCGCATGAAGGCGGCTCCGGTGGTGCTGTTCAAGGACCGTTTTGTTTACACGCGATCGGTAGCGGAGCGGCTGTGCAGTCTCGGCGATCAGCTCGGCTTCGGGCATCAGCGGGCAATCCTGCGCACATTCGCCTCGGATGCCACCGTCGCCTATCAGAACGGGCTGATCGCCCGTGCGGGTTGCGTCTGCTTCCCAACGGAGAACACGCACGGTTACGAGATGGCGCATTTTGGGTCAATCATAAACACGGGACAACTGCTGGCAGCTTATGCGGTCGATCTCGGTCAATGAGGAGTGGAGTCATGAGCGAGCAAATGGGAGCGGCGGTAATCGGACTCGGTATGATGGGGGAGCGTCACGCGCGCATCTGGCGCGAACTGCACATGACGCGCCTCGTGAGCGTCCACGACATTGTAAGCGAACGGACCGAAGAGGTATCAAGGCTGCTGGGTTGCGACGCTGCTGAGAGTCTCGAAGAGGCAATTGAGGCTGAGGACGTGCAGATCGTCAGCGTATGCACCAGCGACGAGGCACACCGCGAGGCCTGCGTGACCGCGGCCGAAGCAGGCAAGCACGTGCTGGTCGAGAAGCCGCTTGCGACCACGCTTGAGGACTGTGACGCGATCATCGAAGCCTGCAGACGCAATGACGTGAAGCTCATGACCGGACATGTGTGCCGCTTCGATCCGCGTTATGTGAAGTGCCGGGACGCGGTAATGGAGGGTGATCTGGGGGAGATCGTGCAGGTCTTCGCGCGACGCAACAACATCCTGCCCTCGGGCCTGCGGATCGGACCGCGGACCTCGGTGGCGTTCTTCCTCGGCGTGCATGACATTGACCTGATTCAGTGGGTCACAGGGCGACAGATTACGCGCGTGCACTCCGAGAGCACCAGCAGGGTCCTGAAAGACATCCCGGCTGATGATACCATCATGACGGTCTTCCGACTCGAGGGCGGAGGCGTTGGCGCGCTGGAGACCTGTTGGGTCATCCCCGAGGGAGCGCCGAACAGCCTTGACGCGAGACTGGAGATCGTTGGCTCCAGCGGACGTGTCGCCGCGATCGTGGGATGTGAGGGTTTTGAGCAGCAATCCGAGGAGCGGGCGCTGCGACCTGACATCATCTACTGGACCGAGATGCACGATGGCGCCCAGGGAGGCCTCAGACGGCAGCTTGAACACTTCGCGGAGTGCGTTATCGAGGACCGTGACCCGGTGGTCTCTTCCCAGCACGCGCGTAGCGCCGTGGAGGTCGCCGCAGCGATTCATCGCTCGCTGGAGAGCGGGCAACCCGTGGAGATTGAAACATCTTCGGTGCGGGGACCGTCCTGACCTGAGGTGATCAATGTGAGTGGAACGCCGCGCATAATGCGTCGAGGCTTCGTCGTCGTAGCGCTGCTGTTGCTGTCTGTCTGCGCGACGATGGCGGAGGATCGTGCGCTCGTCCGTCTCGATCTACCCGACACCGGACCTGCCTATCAGTTCGGCGGGTGGCTGCAAAGCGCCCTGGCCCCTGCGGCCAGGACACGCTGGCCCGATGTCGATGAACGCGGTGCGCTGGAGGAGCAGCCGGACTGTATAGTCAGCTGGTCGCGTTCGCAGCGTCCGGACACCGGAGTGAAGCTGCTGCAGGACCACGTGCGCGCCGGCGGTGGGGCAGTGTTCGTGGTAGGCGCCGGAGACGAACACGTTCGCTATGCCCGTGCCGTCTGGGGACCGCTTGATGTGAACATTCAGGCACAGGATCGCAGCGCGAGCGACGCGCGATGGGTCTCACATCCGCTGACAGAGGGCGGCGAGGCCATCGGCGCGGTTGAGACCGGAAGCAGACTCTCCGGTGACGGGGGCAGCCCGCTGATCCGCGCCGGGGGCGCCACAGTTGCCATCGCCTTCGACTGGGGGCCGCTGGGAAGAGCGGTGCTGATCGACGAAGGAGTTATCTTCGACCAGCTTCATGAGGCCAGTCCGCGCCCGGCTCTCCGGGACTTTATCGTGAGAGCTGCCGAGTGGGCGGCGCAGATAGAGGAGCGCGAGCCAACTGTAGAGCCCGAGCGCGCTTCCCCGCCGTCGATTGAGGAGTTGATCGGAGCCCCGGCGGTAGATGCACCGGTCTCCGACCGGACGATTGTCATCCTGCCCGAGACGGAAGATCACTGGGCCGAGATCCATCCGATTGTTATGCGTGAGCTTGAGCGGAGGGATCTGAACCTTCGCGTTCCACGCGTCCATGAGGGAGATCCGGTGTTCACCTCCGAACGACTTGACCGCGCGGGGCTGCTGGTTCTCGGCCCGCAGCGGGAGAAAGCGGAGTGGACAGAGCCTCATGTCATCAGACGCTTCTTTCAACAGGGCGGTCGGATACTATGCATCCCACATGCCAGAGGCGGCACTCAGGAGCGAATGGTTGGGCTCAACGAATTGCTCAGACCGCTGCGGATAACGGCGAACCTCAGTCGGCCTCGCGGCACACTGAAGATCGAGGAACACGCTATCACGGAGAGATTGAGTTTCCCTGATGATCTTCGCATCGATCACGGCGCACAGATATGGGCACCGCTTGCCTCGCCGCTTGTGACCGTAAACGGTCGAATGGTTGCCGCGGCATATCAGGAGGGGGAGGGGCGCATCGTCATCATCGACGGCGAGTTTCTCCGGCTCACTGAGGACCGCGATCGGCCGGATCGGGACGTTCTGGCCCTGTTGCGAAGATCCTTACGCTGGCTGCTTGGTGACCTGTGAGAGAAGACCCGGTTGCGCGCGATATCATCTGATGATGCAAGAGACAGATGCGGGGCGGTATCACCATGGTCTATGACTTCCACACCCACACGACCCTCAGCGACGGGGTGCTGCTGCCGATGGAGCTGATCCGCCGCTGCATCGTGCGCGATTATTCAGCACTTGGAATCGCGGATCATACCTCGGCGAGTACCATGGGGCGGGTGGTGCGCGAGGTGCGGCGTGACTGTGCGCTGGCGCAGAAATACTGGGGCTTCTCGGCATTTGCAGGGGTCGAGTTGACCCATGTTCCCGCCGCCTCCATCGGTGAACTCGCGTCGGAGGCTCTGCGCATGGGGGCGGCCTTTGTGGTCTGCCACGGGCAGTCGCCGGTCGAGCCGGTGGAGCCGGGCACGAACCTCGCTGCGGTGTCCTGTCCGGATGTTGACATCCTCGCCCATCCCGGCGATCTGTCCGAGGAAGAGGCGCGGCTGGCTGCCGAGACCGGAGTGTTCCTCGAACTCAGTGCCAAGTCCGGGCACTCGCTCGGAAACGGGCGGGTTGCGCGCGTGGCTATCGACGCCGGAGCGAGGCTGCTGGTAAACAGCGACGGGCATACACCGGACGGCCTCCTGACCGAGGAGAAAGCACGCCGGGTTGCACGCCTGAGCGGGCTCTCAGACGCTGAGACCGATCGGGTTCTGGAAGACAACCCTCGTGAACTGATGGCGCGCATACGAGACCGGATCGATTGAGCGAAGGAGCATCGGTGCTGATGGCGGATGTCCGGTATCTGTTGGCAATCTGTGGGCTTGCTCTGCTGCCTGGTGGCATGATTGCGCTCGGCGGATGCGCATATGGGCGCGAGGAGTTGGAGCCGACGGTCCCCGAGGTCGTCATCGACTTCGTCGCAACCTACGAGGCGCCGATTGAGGATCGCTTCCACTACTACATAGCGATCGATGCGGGTGGCGACGAGGGCCTGACCGGTCCGGTGCCGGTAGCCGCCGGACCGAACTGGGGCAACGGATGGGGTACCGGCTCTCTGACACACTATGTCGAGTATCAGGGCGGGCGTTACGAGCTTTTCCGTGCAACCTTCGAGCCGGAGTTGGAGGAAGCGGGCGGCGGCATCACTTCAGTCTCGGGTGTGCCTGACAGCACAGCGGCCGGAGTTCACACGATCACGATCGATGACCTCGAGTTTGGCGAGGCGACGGTGACGGGCGACGGCGCAATCGTTTCGGTTGTCAACCACGGCTTTCAGGCCGCGGGTGCAATGACGATTGCCACGGATGCGGCGGGAGAGGTGATCCCCGACTCAGTCACCTGGACGCCGTCTCCAGCAGGGGGACGGCCATTGACAGGGGCGGAGCTTGCCCAGATCAACGCGCTCAATGCGGGAGGAGTGGTCCTTGCCGAAGACTCGCTTGATGCGCTGGGCTTGACGCTGACCCTATCGACTGAACCCGACCTCTCTGGCGAACAGACCATCGAGGTGGCGCAGACTTTTGCCCGCGTGACCGACAGGTTCGAGTTCGAGGAGGATGGACCTGACATCGTCAGAGAGACGCGCCTTCCCGCGAACAACGACGATGTGCTGGATGAGGGACCGATCCCTGGAATGACGATTGTGACGGGCGATCTCGTGGTGGGAGAGCGCGCTCAGATTCTTCTTCTGCCGAGTGGCACCGGCGAGTCCATCGGCTTCCCTTACGAGTCCACGCTTCCCAACGGCGGGCGGAGCCTGCGGGTGACACTCGACCTCGCCCAACTCGGCGAGGACGTACCGAACCTAAGCGTCAACTTCATCTCCACTACCGAGCTTATCTTCTCGGCAACCGTGGTGAATCCCGACGACAACACGTATGACGCACTGGGGCCATGGGGCAACGACTATATCACATTCGACACTGACGAGTTCCAGACTATCCGTAACGGGGATTTCGTCCCCGAGGAAGGCGCCGATGATCCCTCGCTCGTCGGCCCGGCGACCGAGGAGGAGCAGGCGGCGGTCGATCTGGTCGACTGGAGCGTAACCGTGCGCCGCCTCAGGTAATGTCGCGGCAGAAGTGGATACTTCGCTTATGATATTGACAGTTCACCTCCGCACAGGCTAAGATTCGGATGGTGCAGGCAGTAATGCGAGAGAGAATCCCCATCAGCCTGCTGGTGCTTTGTCTGCTGGCGGGCATCGTCCTACTAACGCCGGCCCCCGCCACGGGTATCGTCCCGGACGAGGGCTGTTATATTGGCGCGTACATTCAACTCGACACCACCGTCAATGGTGACATCGACGAGTTTGAGCGTCTCGTTGGCAAGCCTCACGCCACTTACTTCCGCTATGTCGGCTACGGCTCTCCGTTTCCCTTCCGCTGGGTACGCGAGCTCCACGCGCGCGACATGATCCCACATATAGCGTGGGAGCCCAACGAGGGGCTGGAAAAGGTCAAAGATGACGACTATCTGCGTGGCTGGGCTGAGGCGGCTGCTCGCACTGACGGGCCCATCTTCCTGCGCTACGCCTCCGAGATGAACGGTAACTGGGAGGCTTACTCCGGGGATCCGGAGCTATATATCGACAAGTGGCGACTGGTGACGCGGGTCATGCGCGAGATTGCCCCGAACGTCATAATGGCCTGGGTGCCCTTTGCCACCCCACGAAGGACGATCACCGAGTACTATCCCGGCGACGAGTGGGTGGACTGGGTGGGGGTCAATATCTACAGCGTTCACCACTACGATGGAGACATCACGCGCCCCGCGAATGACGATCCCCGTGAGATGCTGCGCTATGTATATGATCTCTACGCCGACCGCCATCCGATCGTTATCGGTGAGTACGCCGCCACGCGTTTCTGCGCGGGCTGTGATCAGGATGTCACCGAATTTGGCCTTGAGCAGATGACCAGGCTCTACGAATCGCTTCCGACGGAGTTCCCGCAGGTGAAGATGATCAACTGGTTCTCGGTGGATACCATCGGCGCAGGTCTCGCGAATAATAACTACTCAGTCACCTGCTCCCCCGAGTTCCTGGAGCGGTACCGTGAACTGATAAGCGATCCCTACTTCATCGGCCGTCTCTCCGACGCCACCACCACAATCGCGTCAAGGCCATCCGATACGGTCGTCACCGAGCATGATGACAGGGACCCCGGTCCACCTCCGCCCACCGAATACCCACTGGCACTTGCCCGTATCGGTGCAGTGGAGTCCGGGAAGATGGATGTGGCGATCACCGGGGCCCCTCCGTCCAACGTGACGGGAAGGGTCGAGATTGTCGCCGCGCCGGGTGATGACCTTGACATCGATATTGTCGCGTTCTACATCAATGATGAATGGCGCGGGATGACCAACGTTACCCCTTATCGACTGCCATGGGACGCAGGCAGCGTCGAACCGGGTGTGCATGCGATACGTGTGGTGGGCATGAGTTCCGCGCTCAGCCCTGTGGTCGAAGCCACCGTCTCCGTCATCGTCGGCGTGCCAGATGAGTAGCGGCGGCAACGACTTGCGATCACGGGCCTGCAGAAAAGACCTTCGCCAGGCGCCTGGCGAAGGCGCCGAAACTTGACATCGTTGAAGCTCGTGGGATACTCTTCGTGCGATCAAGGCCCCTTCAGAGTATCCCCGTTCATGAGTCGGCAACACAGGCTCGCGGGGCCACAGTATCAGACGGACAATGCGGAGGCTTCATGGAAAGATGGCTCAGGTTCGCCTGGCATCTCTCTCAAAGCGATTCGGACAGACCGCCGCGGTCAACGCAGTTGACCTTGAGGTTCAAGACCACGAGTTCCTCGTGCTTGTGGGGCCGTCCGGCTGCGGCAAGACCACCGTGCTGCGGATGATCGCGGGTCTGGAGGAGCCGTCGGCGGGGGACATCCATATCGGCGAGCGGCGAGTGAACGATCTCTCCCCGAAAGAGCGCGACATCGCGATGGTCTTTCAGAACTACGCGCTCTACCCGCATATGACAGTTCATGACAATATGGCGTTCAGCCTCCGTCTGAGCAAGCTGCCGCGAGAGGAGATCGCAAGCCGTGTGACCGAGGCCGCGCGGATGCTGGGCATCGACGAGTTGCTCGACCGCAGGCCGGGGCAACTCTCAGGCGGTCAGCGGCAGCGTGTGGCGCTCGGACGCGCCGTGGTGCGCGAGCCGGCGGTCTTTCTCATGGACGAGCCGCTCTCCAACCTCGATGCGAAGCTGCGCATCCAAACGCGAGCAGAGCTTGTGAAGCTCCATCGCCGCCTCGGCATTACCACCATCTACGTTACCCACGATCAGGTAGAAGCGATGACCATGGGAGATCGGATCGCGGTGATGCGCGCGGGAGAGATCCAGCAGTGTGACACGCCGCAGCAGATATTCGACCACCCGGCGAACCGCTTCGTGGCGGGCTTCATCGGCAGTCCAGCCATGAACTTCATCGATGCGGAGATTGTCTCGACGGATGATGGCCTGATGGTAGATGCGCCGGGGCTTCGCCTGCGCCTGACGGACGAGATGGCGCAGCAGGAGGACGTCGCCGGGCGCGCCGGAGAGCCGGTGGTCTTCGGCATCCGTCCGACCGACCTGCACGACGCCGCGCTGCCCGGCCCGATCAGCCCGTCCTCGGCCAACACTATCGAGGCGATCGTGGAGGTCGTGGAGCCGATGGGCTCGGAGTCGATGGTCTATCTGCAGGCGCATGGAGACAGTCTGATCGCGAGCCTTGACAGCGCGACAGGTGCCACCGAGGACAAGCCTCTGAAGATAGTCGCGAACATGAACAAAGCCCACCTCTTCGACCCCGAGAGCGGCGAAACCATCGTTTGAGGCGCGTGACACGAAGAGAGTAACCCGGATCGGAGCGTCACCTCGTTATGGATGTCAGGAAGCCTTCGCAGCACCAGCAGTTTCACTACGACGAATGGGAGGAGATTGCGGCGGAACTCGATGAGCTTGGCCTCTCCCTGCCATACGCCGAGGCCATGGAGGTGTTTGCCCGCGCGACAACGGCGGGGCCGCTTGAACTGCCCAATGCGATCGCCATCCATCCCGTCGAGGGCTGTGACGGCTCGGCTGCCGGTGCGCCCGAGATGTTGACCTTCCGTCGCTACGAGCGCTTCGCGCGCGGCGGGGCCGGTCTCATCTGGCTGGAAGCGACCGCTGTAGTTCACCGAGGGCGGGCGAATCCTCGCCAGCTCTGGCTACACGAAGAGACGCTCGATGACTTCAGGGAACTGATTGACGCGACATATCGCAGTGCGGCGGACGAGTTCGGGGAGGACTACCGACCCGTGACTGTGGCACAGCTCACCCACTCGGGTCGTTACAGCAGGCCCGATCACGAGCCCGCTCCGGTCATCGCCTACCGTCATCCCATTCTCGACCCTCGACACGATCTTCCCGATGACTACCCGATCATCACCGACGAGGAACTCGACGAACTTCAACATGCCTACGTCGATGCCGCGCGCCACGCTCGCGACGCGGGCTTTGATGCCCTCGATGTGAAGGCGTGTCATGGCTATCTGCTCTACGAGCTTCTCAACGCATTCACGCGCGAAAACAGCCGTTACGGTGGGAGCTACGAGAATCGCACTCGGATGCTTCGCGAGGTCGTCGAGCGCATTCGTGATGAGGTTCCGGAGATCACAATCACCACCCGGTTGAGCGTCTATGATGCAATGCCCTATCCTTACGGCTTCGGCATGGCCGAGGACGGGTCGATGGAGCCGGATCTCACCGAGCCGGTTCGTCTGATCGATGAGTTGCAGGAGCTTGGTGTCTGCCTTGTCAACGTCGCATATGGGAGTCCCTACTACAACCCGCACGTCGAGCGCCCCTATGATACCCATGAGATCGGCGGCTACGTACCGGAGGAGCATCCGCTGGTGAGCATCGCGACGATGGTGGAGATTCACCGCGATCTCGCGCCGCAGGTACCTCAGATGCCGCTGGTTGCGACCGGCTTCACCTGGTTGCGCGAGTTCTCGCCATACGTCGGTGCGGCCCTCCTCGACAGTGGCGAAGCCGCAAGCATCGGCTGGGGGCGCATGGCGCTCGCTCACCCTGACTTTGCGCGCGAGATCATCGAGCAGGGCGAACTGACATCCACGAGGCTCTGTATAGCCTGCTCATCGTGCACGCAGATAATGCGGGACGGCGGTCGTTCCGGCTGCGTCGTACGTGACTGGGAGGTTTACGAGCCGATCTTCCGCGAGGGGCAGGCCAGGAATCCGGCGGTCATGCGCGAACTCGCGAAGGTCTGCCGCGACTGTCATGCGCCGACCTGCCAGACCGGCTGTCCGGCGGACGTGAATATCCCATCTTTCGTGACCGCAATCGCCGACGGCGATGAGCGCCGTGCCTACCGCATTCTGCGCGAGGCGAATCCTCTGCCGGAGATGTGCGCCTATGTCTGTCCCGCGGAAACGCAGTGTGAAGCGGAGTGTGTTCAGCGTCACATCGGGCACGCAGCGGTGCCGATCAGGGCCCTTCAGCGCTACGTCTCGGAGCTGGCTCGTGCGGAGGGCTGGACGTTAGTCGACTCTCCCGCACAGGTACGCAACTCTCACGTGGCCGTGGTGGGCGCGGGGCCCGCGGGCGTGGCCTGTGCGGTGCGCCTCCTCGAAGAGGGGCTGCGGGTGACGATCATCGACGCGGCGGAGGAGCCCGGGGGCATTGCAGCGCAGACCATCCCCGCAGAGCGGCTTGCTTCCGAGGCGGCAGCGGCAGAGGTCGCCTCGATCCTCGAACGATATGGCAGTGAGCGCCTCCAGTGGCGACTCGGCACTCGGATGGGGGAGGACCTGACAGTCAATGATCTGCTCGAAGAGGGCTTCGATGCGGTGTTTGTGGGTGTGGGCCTGACCGAGAGCATCGGCCTCCCGGGTGCTGAGCAGCCCGAGCAGGGCGTGATGGAGGCGCTGGAGTTTCTGCGCCGCGCAAAGAGCGAGGCGGCGCTCGAGATCCCTCCACGCGTGGCGGTGCTCGGAGGCGGTAATACCGCCATGGATGCGGCGGTAACCGCAAGCAGACTCGGCGCGCGGGATGTGTATCTGGTGTACCGCAGATCCTTCCCGGAGATGCCCGCTTGGCCCGCCGAGCGCGATGAGGCACTGGAGGAAGGCGTCCACTTCATGCTTCTGACCCAGCCGCTGGACTATGTAGCCAGTAATGGGCGTCTCACGGGCCTGCGGGTCGCGAGCACTGTGCTGGGTGAGCCGGACGAGAGTGGACGGCGGCGGCCGATAGTGGACGAAACATCCGATCGCGTGCTGGAGGTTGACCTGGTGATCGAGGCGATCGGCCAGGGACCGCCTTCGGACCTGCGGACATGGCTGCCCGACGTCGATCTTACCGACCGTGGGCTGATCGCAACTGAGAACGGTTCGGCACGAACGTCCCGCGAGCGTGTGTTCGCGGGGGGTGACATCGTCAACGGTGGGGAGACTGTGGTCAGGGCGGTCGCCGATGGCGTTCTTGCCGCCGAAGAGATCGTGCGAACGCTCGATGAGCGGTGACCAGGCCGGGAAGCAGGCCGTCAATGGGCATGGACCGGCGGGAGCAACACTGACCTGCTCCGAGAGGCTGGTGAGTCACGAAGCTTCGATCGACGCGCTTGCCGCTCAACCACGTTACATGACTGAGCCTCCCCCCTGCTGGGGGAGGCTCGCCTGCCGCTAACAGAAGCCTGGCCGCGTGTGACTGAAAGGCTCTACGTCAGCCGCTGCGGTATGGGTACCACTCGTCGATCTCCCTCTCGTCCATCTCGACGATCAGTTCCGCGATCTTCTTTACGCAACTATCGAGGAACTTCTCTCCCTTCTCAGCGTTTGCCCTCTCCGGGTTGCCGACGCCGCTATTGGTGGTATAGCGGTCCCAGGGACGTGCGATCCACGCCCATCCCTCCTCAATTCCGGTGAGATATGACTCACGTGTCTCACCCTCGTCCGCGCGGTCCAACTCCACCAGGTCCTCGTTGAGATGCATCATCACCGACGTCTCCATCTCCCCGGCATGTTCGCCGGGTTCCTCGAAGTTGGCCTGCATCGCGTGTGGATCGACGGTCCACCAGTCCACCAGCACGACCTGCACGTCCGTATGCCGGAACAACTCCCGCATGAGAGCCTTCAGTTCATTTCCTCCATGGCCATTGAGCACCAGCAGCTTCGGCAGGCGATGGTGCTCGAGGCATGACACGATGTCCCTCAGCATCTGCAGAACGGTGCTTGGCTTGAAGCTGAGCGTCCAGGGAAAGCCGAGGGTGTTCTCATTCACGCCTATCGGAAGCGTGGGCAGGAGGACAACCTGGGCTCCTTCCTCCCATGCGCGCTCGCAGGCGCGCTCGGCGACCGAACGCACCTGAATGCTGTCGGTGCCGTAGGGGAGGTGCAGATTATGCGCCTCCGTCGCGCCGATAGGGAGGACGGCTATCTCGTAGGGAATCTGCTCCGCCCGGCCAAGGTTCGTCTCAGAAAGATTCCAGTCTCTTACCTCGGACACTCTTACCCCGCTCCGCTGTGCCTTAGTTGGTCGAGGCTTCGTACTGCTCGAGCGCCTCTTCCGATACCTCGAAATTCGCATAGACATTCTGCACATCATCATGGTCGTCGAGGTCCTCGAGCAGACCGAGCAGCTTCTTCGCCTCGCCGTCCGGAACATCCACGGTGCTCGTTGGGATCATCGCAAGCTCCGCTCGCTCGATGGGGATGTCCTCATCGCTGAGCGCCTCTCGCACGGTATGAAAGTCCTCCATCGCGGTCCTGACTTCCCAGTAATCCTCATCATCCTCCACGATGTCCTCAGCGCCGGCCTCCGCAGCGATGAGGAAGACGTCGTCGAGATCGACTTCAGAGCGTGGAACAGTGATTACGCCCTTCTGCTCGAACATCCACGTAACCGACCCGGCGCCGCTCATCTTGCCGTCGCGCTTGCCCATGACGTTGCGAATCTCGGCGACCGTGCGCTGGTTGTTGTCGGTGACACACTCGACGAGCATCGCCACACCGCCGGGACCGTAGCCCTCGTAACGGACCGCCTCGAACTCCACACCTTCGACTTCACCGAGGCCGCGCTTGATGGCGTACTCAATGTTATCCTTGGGCATCTCTGCGGTGGATGCCTGGTCGATCAATGAACGCAGGGTTGGATTATGATCGGGGTTACCGCCGCCCTCTCGGGCTGCGACCATGATTGCGCGTGAGTACTTGGAGAATGTCTTCGAGCGCTTCTTGTCCTGCCGCGTCTTGCGGTGAACCCGGTTGGCCCATTTTGAGTGACCTGCCAACTCATCCACTCCTTCTCTGTCGGGGGTCCCCTGTGCGGGTCTCATTATAACACTCGCTTCGCGACACTCGCAAGAAACCGCGATTCGCGTGCAATGTGGGAGAGGATCGAGATGAGGGTGGAAGAGCTCTCGGCGAACCGATCAGGGCTCCCGGTTGAAGTGGCGCAGGCGATACGTGATCTCGGCTCGCTCACCCGTGTCAACTGTCAGTTCGAAGAAGAGGCTCTCCGCACAGGGACGCTCATAGTCGTGGCTCGATCGCTCGACCTTCCAGTAACCGTCATGACTCTGGCGGATCTGCAGGGCGACAGGTCTCTCCCTCAGGTTACGTACCTCCAGTATCCAGGTCTCGAGCAGATCGTATAGCGCCACGCGGTCGCGCGCATCGAGGCGTTTGTCAACCTCGCTTGTGTCATCAAGGCTGCGTGTTACCGTCACGCCTGAGGCCGGTCCGAGTCTGAGATCCATCGACTCTCCGGCCGGTGTGTAGGGCACGGACGATTCGCTGATAAACTCGGGGCCCGCAGCGGCAGCCGTGTATATCCGCACACTGCCGCCCGGTAATGGGCCTGACAGTCGAGCAGGCGCGACATCCGGGGACAGGTCCTCGTCACGTTCCGGGAGAGCTGCGATCTTCAGTAGCTCCATCGCGGCGTCACCGTAACGGTCGCGATCGTAGACGATCTGCCGCTGAATATCTTCGGCGACGACCGTACCGGAGAGGAGTGGCTGTTGGACCGTAATCGACTCGCCGTCATCGAGTGAGATGGTGGCGTTAACAATATCTCCGATCAGGTTCGCTTCGCGCAGGTCGCGTCCGAGTTCGTTGCTCACCCGCAGGGCAGCCTGAATGTCGGCCTCTCCACCGGAGCCGAGGTTGACGGCATAGGTTATGGCCCAGGAGAGCCCCTCCACGGGATAGGTGAGCGATATGGCCGCCTCAACCTCGCGGTCCGCCCGCACTCGCCAGAGAGTCTCTGAGGGATCATCCAGGGTTCGGGCGCCGACGAGTGTCACCCGCTCCGCGGGCTGCACCTCAACCATTGCATCACCGGGGCTGACATCAAGGGCGTCGAGCGGAAGGCGCAGCACCGTCTCGCCCCGTGGCAGCGTCATGGTGGTTGAGCGGGTCGCGTAGAGGAGATCGGAGTTCTCAAGCCGGACGACAGGTGGCCCGAGTTCGAGCGCAGTGGTGAGCTGTATGGCACAGGCGGACGTTGCGAGCGCGATTGCGAGTATCACGGCGCAGACACGAGCGATCATGGTTAACCCCTCAGAAAGCCCATCGATCGATGCACGAAGACAGTTCGGCGTGGAAACGCATTCTCCCTCCTGTCATTTTTCGCCATACTGCCTCGTATCTCGCTCGCAGTTGCGGAGCCAGAGCCCCACCATGCAGCCCGGTGGGAGAGCGAACACAGGTGCGGGCGCTGAGGTGGATCAGATTCTACCGTCGCATGCACGCCGGCCCCCGTTGCCATCGCAGCGCCGCTGTGATAGTATCGTCGCCGTAGGTCGCCGCGTCACCAGCACGCGCAGCGCCACCACGCAACTCCCCGGAGTCATCGTTTTCATGCAGGCCGAGCTTGTGTTGATGCTGTCGGTCATCATCGGGTCGCTCGTGTTGGGCTATCTGGCTCGCAAGCTCGGGATTCTTCCCGTGAGGGTCTCGCCGCGGATCACTGCCGCCGCGATGATCTGGGTGCAGCCTGCGCTGGTCGCCCTGCTTATCTGGGGACTGGAAGCTCCAGGCTGGCGCACCGCCCTGCTGCCGGTCATGGCGGCGGCGCTCATGCTCATCATGTGGCCGGTGGGCGCTCTGGT
>PXBW01000039.1 GCA_003566775.1 candidate division WS1 bacterium | reverse complement strand
TTGATCTACATCGATGGCGAATTGGCTCTGCAAGGGCGCTATCCGGAAACCACCGAGCGCGGCGAATGGGTCCAGAGAACGGATCGTTGCTACGCGGCTCTTTCTGCCCCATGGAAGACGGGCCCGCGCCTGTTTCTTCGCGAGATTCCTTCGGAACGCCACTTGGCCGTCGCGTGGTGGGATGGGTCTGGTCACGTCAATAAGGCTGGTATCATGATCCGCAGACAGGAAGATAGTCCCAGCCTGACCTATCTGCTCGGTTTGCTGGCGTCACGATCCGTACATCGGTACTACATGTGGACCTCTGAGAAATCCCGGCAAGACCTCTTCCCGCGCATATCACTCAGGAGTGTACGGCAACTCCCCATCCGCATCATTGATTTCGAACATCCGACGGAGGACGGGTTGAAGGAGGAGGCGCTGGTGTGCTGTCGGGAGGCGATAGAGGCGGGCGATTATGACACGCCCTTCGTGCTGGCGCGGGCGGCGCTGGCCGCTCATGCCGCCGCCCACGGCCCCGCCGGAAAGCCCGACCTTCGCGACGACGAATACTGGGCCGAAGAGATCGCGTGGTTCGAGGCGGAGGCCGGGACCGTTTCCGTTCCCCCCGCCGGCACGGAGGGGGGCGCAGGGGGGAGGCCGCCGTCGGAGGCCGCCGACCTCCGCGAGGACTTCGTGCACGACCTCCTCGCCTCGCTTGCGCAGCGCATGATCGACCTCAACGCTGAGAAGCACGAGGAGAAGCAGGGCTTCCTGCGCTGGCTGGAGCGCACTCTGGGCTGCTCGATCGACGACCTCTCCGGGAAGACGCTGATCCGCGCCTACGACGAACGCGAGAGCATCGCGGACTTCGACGATCTCTGCTCGCGCCTGTGCGCCGCCGCGAACCGCCGGAAGATGTCCGCCGACCCGCGCGGTCGCGAGCTTCAGGAGCAGATCGAGGGCGAGTATGCGGCATCAGTGGAGACTCTCGACGAGTTGAACGCTTCCCTTGCGGCGACGGACGCGCTGATCGACCGCATCGTTTACGCGCTCTACGGCCTCGGCGAGGAGGAGATCGCGATCATCGAGGGCGAAGAGGCCGAATAGCAATTCCCAAAGCCGTCCGCCCCTCTCCGGAACGGGGAGGGGCCGGACCTGCCGCAGGCAGCGTCACAGGACCCGCCGCCAGGCGGCGTCCGGGGAGGGGTATTCGTGGCCCGCAAGCACACGGTCGAGGGCGTGGCGGATCGTGCGAAAGTCGATTTCGCCCGCGAGCAGCGCAAGGCTCCGACGCGAGCGGAGAAGATGCTGTGGAAGGCGGTGCGTCGGAATCAACTCGGCGTATGGATACGTCGGCAGCATCCGATTGGCGATTTCGTGCTGGACTTCTACTGCGCCGAATTGCGCCTGGCGATCGAGGTGGATGGCCCTGTCCATGACGAGCAGGAGGGCTACGATCGATGGCGCGACGAGCAACTTGGTAAGTGGGGGATTGCGGTGTTGCGCGTATCGGAGGAGCGCGTGCGGGAGGAGTTACCGGCGGTGCTGGCGGAGATACGCGCGGAGTTGGCCGCACGACACCCCTCCCCCGGCCCCTCCCCGTGCCGGGGAGGGGAGTAAACGACGGACGGCAGGAGGAAGGTTGTCGTTACCTTTCCCCCCTCTCCGGCACGGAGGGGGGCGCAGGGGGGAGGCCGCCGTCCGCCGTTCCCAAACGGCCCCCGGCGGGGGCGCCGGGGCCACAACCACAACGGCTGAGGCGCACTCTGGAGGGGCCGCACGAGGATTGCGGGTGAGTGCAGCGAGCACGCATCCGAGGTCGGCCCAATGCGGTTGTCTATCCGGGCAGCCAGGCGCGTTCCCGGCGGGGGGAACGGCCGTAATGGGCCGACCTCAGGCCGCTCCTTCGTCGCGACCTTCGTGCGGCCCCTCCATAACGGCCAACGGCGTCGGGTGCCGTGAGTTCGGAGAGCTTCTCCACCACGACAACGGCTGAACGAACAGCCGCGCGGGCGGGTGAAGCACCGGGTCAGAGGTACCGTAGCAGCAGATCGCGGGTAATACGCACGCCCTCCTTCTGCTCCATCGATCCTTCGAACTCGATCGACAGAACTGATTCAACGCCGGCTGCCTTGCACAGTGCAAGCACGCGCTCCATCGAGTACTCCGCGTCCTCCCCGTCCTCGTCGAATTCGTGGGTCTTCGCATGGATGTGATACGAGAACGGGATGACCTTTGCAAGCTCAATGTATCGGTACTCCATAGGCTTGAAGTTGCCGAAATCCGGGCAGGTGCCCACGAAGTCCGGATCGGTACCGAGCACGATCTCGAGGATGGGATTCGCCCACTTGCTCACGCCGCCATGGTTCTCGATAGTCATCTTGATGTCCAACTCGCGCGCGGTGGGCAGGAGGCTCGTGAAGCCGTCGATCACACGTTCCACACCGATGGTCAGATCACGTTCCTCATCGCCGGTGGTGCCGATATTGAAGCGCACCACGGAGCAGCCGAGGGTGGCGGCATCGTGAAGGCGCTGCTGGAAGATATCCACCTGCTCTGCGTTCGCATCAGCGTCATCTGAGGCGAGATTGCCGCCACAGGTCAGGCATACGATGTGGCAACCGGCTTCTTCCGCGGATTTGCGCACGGCGGCAAGCTCGTCCTCGCTGAAGCTTTCGAAGAAGACGTCATTGTACTCAAGCGCGGTGATGTCGAGTTCTGCGTTGAATGCAGGAAAGTCCAGCAGGTCCATCTCGCCGGAGCGAAGGTAGTCGCGCACGCTGTAAGTGCAGTTGCCGATGATCATCTGTATCTCTCCCTCTTCTGGTTGGCGATTCGTGCGTGAGAGGTTGACCGTGCAGGTGGAGTAGTCCTCCCTGATACAGGCTCGTCCGACCACGGTGCAGACACTCGCTCGCAATCGCTGGATGTTTGAGCAGGCATCGCGGTGCCTAAAATGATTGGTGGTCTAATCGCGGGAGGAATGGGCGAGGGCAACGGCGTGAAGCTGTGTTTGCGGTGTCGAGCAATCGTTCCCATGTGTTCACAAAGAGGTCTCGCGGTCAACGGTGCAGAATTAAAAGCTTTAGTACATTAAAGCCCACACTCATGGAAGGCGTGCGGGAAGCGATTCAGAGAGATACGATGAAATCTCGATCGAGGGCACAGACGGCCATCATAGTGATGTGCGTTTTCGCTGCTCTGCTGACGTGGAGCATTGAGGCGATCGTCACCGGTCCCGTGTTCGACGAGAATGCGATCGGTGCCTCGTTTGCCTCGCTGCTACTCGATGTTCCGGTCCGGACATGGGTGCTGCGCCTGGCGATACTGATGGTCTTCCTCGTTCTTGGGATCGCGGTCTCATCGTTTGTCCCTCCGGAGGAGATCGCCGAGGTAGACGAAGAAGAGGTCGACTCCTCGCAACTCGACTACTACGTTCAAGAAGCGCCTGCGATGATTCTCGGTGTGGACTCCGACGCGAATATCGTGTTCTTCAACAGACGATGTGAGGAGATCACGGGGCATCGGTCGGAGGATGTGATGCACCAGAGTTTCTTCGACGTCATTGTTCCCCCACGGTCGATGCCCACGATGATCCACGCGGTCAACTCGGTATTGAAGCAAGGTGTTGAGGTTACGCACGAGACCGCGTGGATTACCGAGCGTGGTCGAGAGATCGTGATACTGTCGGACTGCTCCCCGGTCCGTGACGACGCAGGGGAGATAGTAGGGGTTACGATCTGTGCCTCTGAGATCACCGAATTCCGCTGGTCGGAAGCGGAGATAGAGGCTGCGCGCCAGCCCTACCGTCCGCTCATGGATACGATGATGGACGACGGGCTTGTGGCGTTCGAACTCGATGGATCTATCATCTGGGCGAGTGAGTCGCTGGCGCTCCTCCTAGAGTGCGAACGATCTGAACTGACCGCCATGACGTGCGCTGAGATCGCATGCGACGAGGACAGAGAGCGCCTGCAAGAGCAGTTGCGTGAATGCATGCAGTCGGGTGAGCGCCTGAAGAGACGGTTCGTCGCAGAGACACTTAGCGGTCGAAGCTTCCTTGCGGTGATCAGCGCAATCGCGGTCGAGCAATCCGACGAGTATGGTACCTCTGGTGGTTTCGCCGTAATCCGTGACATAGGTGATATTGCTGAGATTGCCTCCGAGGCTGCTGCTCAAAGGGAGTCACTTTCAGCCGGGGGTCGAGACGATGATGAAGCGATAAAGAGCGAAGTCGCACATCTGCAGGCGGAGCTTGAAGCCGCCGAAGAGCGGGTGGAGGCGGCACGGGAGGAAGCACGACAGGAGGCCCGTGCAGAGGTCGAGGACCTGCAGGGCCATCTTGCAGAGGCGCAGCGCGAGGCCGATGAGGCCCTTGAGAGGGCCCGGGCGGAGCATGAGGCGAAGCTTGCGGAGTTGACGGAGGAACTCGCGGCTGCTGAAGGGCGGGTGGAGGAGGTCCGGCGCAAGGCCCGTGCCGAGCGGGAGAAAGAGGTCGCACATCTGCAGGCGGAGCTTGAAGCCGCCGAAGAGCGGGTGGAGGCGGCACGGGAGGAAGCAAGACAGGAGGCCCGTGCAGAGGTCGAGGACCTGCAGGGCCATCTTGCAGAGGCGCGGCGCGAGGCCGATCAGGCCCTTGAGAGGGCCCGGGCGGAGCATGAGGCGAAGCTTGCGGAGTTGACCGAGGAACTCGCGGCTGCTGAAGGGCGCGTGGAGGAGGTTCGGCGCAAGGCCCGTGCCGAGCGGGAGGAAGAGGCCGCGCACCTGCAGGCGGAGCTTGAAGCCGCTCAGGAGCGGGTGGAGGCGGAACGGGAGGAAGCACGGCAGGAGGCCCGTGCAGAGGTCGAGGATCTGCAGGGCCATCTTGCAGAGGCGCGGCGCGAGGCCGATCAGGCCCTTGAGAGCGCCCGGGCGGAGCATGAGGCGAAGCTTGCGGAGTTGACGGAGGAACTCGCGGCTGCTGAAGCGCGGGTGGAGGAGGTCCGGCGCAGGGCCCGTGCCGAGCGGGAGGAAGAGGTCGCGCACCTGCAGGCGGAGCTTGAAGCGGCTCAGGAGCGGGTGGAGGCGGCACGGGAGGAAGCAAGACAGGAGGCCCGTGCGGAGGTCGAGGACCTGCGGGGCCATCTTGCAGAGGCGCGGCGCGAGGCCGATGAGGCCCTTGAGAGCGCCCGGGAGGAGCATGAGGCGAAGTTTGCGGAGTTGACGGAGCAACTCTCGGCTGCTGAAGGGCGCGTGGAGGAGGTCCGGCGCAGGGCCCGTGCCGAGCGTGAGGAGGAGGTCGCGCACCTGCAGGCGGAGCTTGAAGCCGCCGAAGAGCGGGTGGAGGCGGCACGGGAGGAAGCACGACAGGAGGCCCGTGCAGAGGTCGAGGACCTGCGGGGCGATCTTGCAGAGGAGCGGCGCGAGGCCGATCAGGCCCTTGAGAGCGCTCGGGCGGAGTATGAGGAGAAGCTGGCGGAGTTGACGCGGGAACTTGCGGCAACAGAACAGAGCCTCGAGGAGTTGCGAGCAGAGCGAAATGAGGGGATTGCCCGGCTTGAAGAGCAGATCGCGGAAGCCAAGGCCGACGCCCACGAGAGGGCTCTGAGGGAGTTCGCGTCACGCCTGAGCGGTCGCTCCGTGCAACTGACCGAGACCGAGAGGCGTGTAAGTGAGACAGAGGAGAGATTGCGGGAGGAATACGCGGAGCAGATCGCAGAGCTGTCGGATGCCGTCGCCGCGGCGGAGCGCCGCGTGCAAGAAGCCCGCGCAACCGCGCTCGCTGAGCAGCAGGACAGGATCGACCAACTCAAAGAGGATCTCAATGATGCTGAACGTCGAGCAATGGATGCCCGCAAGCTGGCGCGAGAGGAGTACGAGGTCGAGATCGCACAGTCGCTGGCGGAGGCCGCGAAGGTGGATGAGAGAGTTGAGCAAGCTCGCGAGACAGCGCAACAGGAGTATGCGGAGCAACTCGACAGTCTCGCGGATAGGCTTGCCGAGGCTGAGGAAGAAATCGACAGACTTCGCGAGCACCATGACAGGAGGAGTGACTTCTTCCAGCAACTCCTCGATGGGATCCCCACCCCTGTCGCGCTGATCGATCGCGACGACGTAATACAGACGTGCAATGACGCGTTCGCAGAACGTATCGCAGGCATGCCCATGTCTGAGATCATCGGCCTCACAATCGACGAGGCTGGTCAGGGAGCCGGGGATGAACTGATCGAGGCGCTGCAACTAGGCAATCGCAGCGTCGTGCGGAATGGTGAGGAACAGTTCTATGAGGCCAGCTTTCGCTGCATCGATGATGTTGAGAGACTCCATGCATTTCGCAAGCAGCCCGCCGCAGGGCCTGATGGTGCTGTCGTCGGGGTGGTCTGCGCGATGCTGGACCTCTCCACACTTCAGGAGACACAGCAGATGCTTGAACGGGAGCGCGAACAGATCTCAACCGTACTCCATCGGGCCCCGACCGTGGTGGCAGAGGTCAGGCCTGATGGCACCACGGCGGCTGTGTATGGCGCATCGGAAGACCTCCTCGGTTGGCCGCCCGAGGAGTTGATGGGACGCCACTGGTGGCAGACTCTCTTCCCGGGCGAGCTTCAGGATGCCGCCCGCGAAGCCCTTGGAGCGATGCGTTCGGGCGGCGAGCTTACCGATCGCGCACTTCCCGTCCGGACCGCGGATGATGAGACTCGGATCATCTCCTGGTCCAGCGCCAATGCCCGTGGACCCGATCGTGAGCTGATCGGCATTCTGATGGTCGGCTACGACATCACCAGTCGCGCTCGTGAGCAGCAATCACGGGAGTTGCGTCTCCAGGAGATGATTGGGCGAAACAGACGGTACGCCTGCCTCTGCAACGCGCTGCGACTCACTCAGGACCCGCAACTGTCACTCAACGAGATGCTTGCAGGGATCGTTGCGGCCATTCCCGAGGCCTGGCACTATCCCGGGATTACGACCGCGTCGATCAAGGTTTACGATCGAGAACGACAGGCTGGAGGCGCCTCCGGCGCACCGGTCGCCACGCAGAGCGCGGAGATAGTTGTATCCTCCGAGGTGGTCGGTAGGGTGGAGGTCCGGTATCACGAGGAGCGCGCCGCGCTGGCCGACGGCCCGTTCTCAACCGAGGAGCGTGACTTGCTGGAGCTTCTGGCGGAGCTCATCGGTGAGACGGTGGAGCGCAGAAGTGCTGAAGACAGTCGTATGCGACTGCTGGAGTTCCATCAGACTGCCGCCGAGCAGGCGAATGTCTGGTTCATGGTGCTCGATCGAGAGCGCAATGTCGTGGAGTGGAATCGCACCGCGCGAGAGATCAGCGGGTACTCGCGCCATGAGGTGCTGGGGCATGACGATCTCTGGCAGATGCTCTTCCCGGACGAGGAGCCGCGCCGCGAGGTGATTCGTGAAGTAACGCGCATCATCTCGGGCCGCTCGACCGCTGAGAACTGGGAGACGGTCATCACATGCAGTGACGGGGCCGAGCGCACCGTTTCATGGAACGGACGCCGCCTGATTGAAGACGACGGAACGACCATCGGCGCCGTATTGCTCGGCCGCGACATCACCGACGAGACCCCGTGATCCTCCGCATGGGCCCGCTCACCTGAAGGGGAGCGCGTGGCTCTCTCCCTCGCCGCCGCTACTTTTTCCGCAGCCGCTGCAGTGTCAGGGCCACCGGAGAGACCCGCGGCGCTTCCGGCTCCGCCGAGGCCCGCTGCCCGGCGATGGTGCGATGCAGTTCGAGGCAGGCCTCCGCGTAGTCAAGGCCAGCAAGCTCCGCCACGAGGCGGGTGCCGCGATCGATCAGCTTCTTGTTCGAGCACTCGACGTTTACCATCCAGTTGCTCACAATGCGGCCCATCCTGCCCATGGTCGCGGTGGAGACGGTGTTGAGCACCAGCTTGACCGCGAGGCGGTCATAGAGGCTGAGGAACGTAGAGGGCAGTCTGCACGGAATGTGCAGGGTATGCTCCGCACCGGCAACCTCGGCGGCCTCTTCTCCGATCACGACGGCCAGCCGCCTCGCATATTTCGTGGTGGCCCGCGCGAAGGCCGCCTGCCATCGGTCGGCCTCCGGAGCGCGCAACTCATCTGTGAGCAGCACCGCCATCGCCAGATTCGGCTCCACATCTGTGCGCGATGCGTCCGTCTCCGCGCCGATTCGGAAGCTCATAAGATCATCGCAGCCCAGGGCGGGCGGATTGGCGACGATCCGCCCGGTGGCCCCGAGCGCCTCATAGCGGGCGGGGTCCCAGTCGAGGCAGCGTGGAGCGCGTCCGAGGACCTCACGCCATGCCTCAGGGGTCGGACGCAGCGGATCTTTGACGAAGGCCCATGACGGTGGAGACACCGTATCATCGCACCGGCGGAAGGGAGGAAGCATGAAGGTCGGCGACCGTTCGGTGGTGTCCGTGAAGATATCGAGCATGCACTCTCCGGCGTAGTACGTGATCAGGCCGTCCTCATCGTAGAGTTCGTGCTCGATCTCGGTCCAGTCGGCGAGAGCCGCGACTGCTTCCGCGCTCCCGAGATCGTCCAGCAGTGCGTCGAACTGTGCAGCCGCGTCGATCGTTCCCGGCGACTGTGCCTGAAGAGCCTCCACAGCCTCGGCCGGAAGCACCTGCGTCAAGAGGCGCAGCAGCGCCTGTTCGAGCGCACTGCCTACCACCAGCAACTCGGCGGTGGTCGCCTGCATGCGGGTAGAACCTGCTACCGCCATCGGCCCGGTGTTGAGATCGAGAACTGTAACATCGGGATTCTCGATCGCCTCCCGCGAGCGCTCTATGTGCTCTGCGAGCAGCTCATTCGGGTTGTTGAACACGAAGAAGCCGCGCAGCCCGCGTTCGGTGGCTTCAAGCAGGGTTCCGATCACGGACGAAGTCTCCCCGCCCTCGCTGATCGCAACCAGCACGTCACCGGCACCCAGATCGGCTTTGCGCACCTGCTCGCGCCCGAATGAGATGTAGTCCTCGAAGCCCTCTACCGAGCGGATCAAAGCGTAGTCGCCGCCCGTCATGATGCTGATGACCCGGCCGCCAAGCTCCGCGGCGAGATCGGCGTTCTCCGGGCGCTGCTGTGCCAGGTCACGCCAGAACTTGCGCCACATGGCCTCCAGCATGATGCTCAACCGCCCGGTAGCGCCGCAGCCCGAGAAGCACACACGCCTGCCGCTTGCCAGCGCCGCGGCGAGGCTTTCTATCAGCGCCTGCATCTCCTCGGCGGGCATTACCCGACGCGCCATTTCCGCTACATCCCTGTCTACGGACTGCAGCATTCGCACACCCGCGGCACAGTCCTCCTGTAGCTTCTCCGCCAGACCCCGTGTTCCCGGGTGAGACTGCTCGGTAGGCATCATACCGAGATGAAACTGTTTCTCGTTGGCAAGAAAGTGTTCGGCCTCACGTCGGTAGTCCTCCACGCGATCACTCCTCCAGGATCAGATCACCCACGGCTGTCTCCGCGAGTTGCCTCTCCGGCAGTACTTCAGGAGCCGTCCTCCCCAGCCCATCGATCCTTCAAGCGGCCGAGATACTTCAGGAGTGTGAAGCTCTCCAGCGCGCGGGCGGTCTCCGCCTCGGTGCCGCGCACGAAATCCTCGACCTCCTCGACCGCAGCGATGGCCTTCTCCGCATCACCCTCTTCCCGGCGTTCCTGCACCGTGACGAAAAGCCCGAGCAGGTCCCGGTAGTGCTGCAACAGCCGCCAGGCGCGCTCATGCGGATCATCGGCGGCGTCCGCGCACTGATCGATCTGTGCGGCCGATGAATCGAGGTAATCGCGCAGCCGGTGCGCCTGTCCGGGGGCCACCTGTTGCCACCAGTCGGCTCCGTGCCTCGGAGCCCCGGTGACCTCGGGAATGCCGTCGAGGAAGTCCATCGCGGTCGGGGCATCGTCGCCGTAGGTCAGGCGGAAGTACTGCTCTCGGTCCTCCTCACCCGGCTGTTCGCCGCACAGCAGGCGCGCGGTCAGCCAGTAGGGCCATCCAGTCGGGTAGAAGATGCGCTGGCTGCCGCAGTTCATCAGCCCTCCGAGGCCGAGGGCCGCGTAATCCTCCATGTCCCGGGGCATGAGCGACGACAGGTCGATCGAAAGCAGGTCGCCCATCCACGGCCACATGAAGTGATAGTCGAAGCAGAACGAGTTGTCGCGATCGCCCCAGCCCCAGATCTCCCATAGATCGACAAGCTGCCGGTTATGCCGCGGCATCGCCATCTCGTTGCGCGCCGGACGAACCAGTTCTTCGCCCGAGTCACACTCCGGGGAGGCGAGACTGTGGGCGTAGCAGCGGCTGATCGGCGCGAACATCGAGATGAGGTTGTCGTGGCCACGATCTATCTCCACCGTCTCGGGCGGCCAGAGCAGATCGTGATACGCCAGCAGCACGATCTTCATGTCCGGGGCCATCTCGGCCAGTCGCGGCGACAGCTCGTTGGTCAGCAGCGCGTACCAGTCGGCGGGCGAGTGCTCGCTGCAACCGGCGCACTCGCAGTGGTTGTTCGGCGCGTCGGACAGCCAGAAGTGCAGGGCATCGACCTCGCGGTGTTCATCGGCCCAGTCGGAGATCGCGTCAAGCAAACGTCGCCGGGCCTCGGGGTTCGCGTAACACAGTTCGGTGTTGATCGGTATGCCGCCCCAAAGTTCGCGCTTGCCATCAACCTCCGCCATCAGTTCGCGCTCCTCGTCCGCGATCTCGCCCTCGTAGACCACCCAGCCGTCGGTAGGCAGGTCGAGCGCGGCGGCGGTCCAGCCGTGGCCGACCTGGTGCAGCAGCAGGCCACGGCGCTTCACTTCCAGGATCACCCGGCGATCGAGTTCCTCGCACTCCTCCTCGGTAAGCTCTCGCGTCTCATCCCACTCGGGGTTGAGGCGGTGCTCGTACCACAGCCGCCAGAAGTATCCCGCCACCTGGAACTGCAGGAAGTACGCGTTGTAACCGACCTTCGGCATCCACTCGACCATGTCGAGGACGTGTTCGAGTGAGGGCGCGCCCTCGATGCACACGCCCCGATGCCGATTCGGCGGCCTGCGCTCGAGGTCGAAGCCGCTCAGGGGGACTTCCTCGATCTCCGGCAGCCTCTCGCCATCGGCGCCGGGGAAGATCCACTCCGCGCCGAGTTCACGCAGGTACTCGTACGCTCCCATCAGCACGCTGCGCGCATTCGTGCCGCCGATCACCAGCGCTTCCCCGATCGAGCGCACGCAGAACGCGTCATCCCACACGGGATCGGGAACGTCGGGCAGGGAGACCGCATCGCCCAGCGCGTCCGGGGTGCCGAGCCAGATGCCCGCTTCACCGCCCATCTGCTCCTCGCGTATGACCTGCGCGTCCACTTCCGCCATCTGAGTAAGACACCGCCGCAGTTCCTCTCCGGCCAGTACCACTGCCGGATGCTCGCCGAGAACGTGGATGTTAAGCATCGTCATGCACACTCCTCAAACTGCTGGATGTTCCGCCGATACTCGCTTCGCCGCACATCTGAATCGTGACCAGAGCAGGACATGGCTACCTTCGTCAATCGCCCTGCGGAGACCTGTGCGCGAGGGAGCCACGTAACTCAGACGCCTGTGACGACCGCATTGCGCCCTTCTCGCCGCCTACCAGGCGAGAGTGCGAATCTCAGGAAGCGCAAGGGAATCCCGGCGTTACGTGGTTCGGCGGTTCGGCGGTCAGGCACAATCATCCTTCATAGCACAGTTGCACGGAGGCCCCGAATACCCCCATGGCGAATACTGCTCCAGCACCGACGACGGTTTGCCGGAGGGGCCGACAATGAGACTTTGTGTTCTGCTTCTGCTTGGCTGCGGGGCGATGGCACATGCACTTCCGCAAATTCCGCCTCTGCCCGAGGTCGAACGGTATGCGATGAGTGATGAGGATCTATTCGACGCGCTCAATCCGGAGCATCCCGCGTCTGCAGAGGTGCTTGGTGTACTTGAGGAAGACGGTATTGATGCCGCAAAGGAGGCGCTCGCCGACCACTTCCGCACTCGCACCGAGCCACGCTGGTTCATCTCGCAGTTCGATGAGGTGGAGAGAGCGAACATGAGTGTGGCG
Organism: candidate division WS1 bacterium; assembly: GCA_003566775.1. Classification (GTDB taxonomy): domain Bacteria; phylum Armatimonadota; class Zipacnadia; order Zipacnadales; family UBA5352; genus UBA5352. The sequence goes on along the minus strand of PXBW01000039.1, from coordinate 10,536 downwards.
AACGATGCGCTGGAGAACCGGATGCGCGGTCATCAGTTCGGTGAGGAGATCGACTGGTTCGAGAACCCCACCACCGCTCCGGACGAGGAGTACAATAAGGAGTGGACGATGGCCCTTGTGCGGATGCCGTGGTGGCGGGATCTCGCACGCGCGTGGCGGGTGACCGGTGATGAACGATACGCGCAGGCGATTGCCGATCAGTTTCTCCATTTCCGCGAGACCTTTCCGATCCTGGTGAATCGCTCCGGCTGGCTGAGCAGTCATCCGCTGAAGTATCAGGCCCCTGAGTGGCGCACACTGGAGATGAGCATTCGCCTCAGCAGCACCTGGATCAACGCCTTCTACCACGCGCTTGACTCTGAGGCGTTCAACGCGCATGTCATCTGCGAATTCCTGAAGTCCTTCCATGAGATGGCCGATCACCTGCTTCAGTACTCCACGGTGCGAGACCTCTCGAACAACTGGCTCACCCACGAGACGCAGGGACTGTACAACGCGGGGGTGCTCTTCCCGGAGTTCACTGCGTCCGATGAGTGGAAGCGCGTCGCCGCCGAACGGATGTGGGATGAGTTGAACAAGCAGATGTACCCCGACGGCGCGCACTGGGAGCTTGCCCCCAGCTACGGGCGCGGAGTGCTGGGGCAGTTCCGCAGTGTATATCGCCTCGCCCGACTCAATGATGAGCCGTTGCCCGATGGCTATCTGCAGAAGCTCGAGGCGAGCTACGACTACTTTCTCTACTCCTCGGTGAATGGCCGGATGCCCGCCTTCGGCGACTCGGGGCGCGGCGATGTCCGCGGGACGTTGCGCTGGGGTGTGGAGGACTTCCCCGAGCGGGAGGATTTCCGCTGGATGGCAACCGGCGGCGAGGAGGGCGTGCGCCCGACCGCCCTGACCAGCGAGTTCCCCTGGGCCGGGCAGTATGTCATGCGCAGCGGCTGGGACGCTGACGATCGCTTCATGATCATCGACTCTGGCCCCTACGGCACCGGGCACCAGCACGAGGACAAGCTCAGCTTCGAACTGTGGGCGTATGGCGACTACCTTGTGACCGATCCCGGGATCTACACCTACAACTACGATTCTCCATGGCGCCGCTTCATGGTCTCCAGCCTCTCCCACAATACGGTCGCTGTGGATCATCAGGGACAGAATCGCAGTGGGCTGCGCGAGCTTTACATCACCGAGGAGCCGCTGGACAACTGGTTCAAGAGCGCCGATGGGCTGGTGAGCTTCCGCGGCACCTACGAGTCCGGATACGGGCCGGAGCGCGAACTCCAGGTGGAGCATACGCGAACGGTGCTGTTCGTTGAGGGAGACTACTGGGTGCTGATCGATCGCATGATCCCCGAAGACACTGAGGAGCACCTCTACGAGGCGCTCTACATGCTCACCGGCGATGCGGAAGCGGAGGAAACGGTCATCCGGACCGACCGCGATGGAGCGAACCTCGTGCTCGCAGGCGCCGCTTCCGGCGAAGTCGTGGTCGAGGTGACCGAAGGGCAGGAGGAGCCGGTGAAGCGCGGATGGCGCCGCGGCGGTGGATCGGTGGTGCCGAATCCGACCGCTGTGGTGGCGACTCACGCGTCTGGGCCGGCGGTGCTCGCGACACTGCTCTATCCGGTGCCGAGAGGCGAGACCCTGCCTGATGTCGGTATCGAGTTGATCGATGCAGACGCGACCGGCGAGGTGAGCGTGCGCGTGACTCTCCCCGACGGCACGGAACAGGTGCTGATCGACGAGCTTTGAGGCTCTGAAGCCTCTGTGCCGACACAACGACTCCGGTCGGCCGGAATCAAGCCACATCATCTCAGGTCCCCAAAATGCGGGGATCGGCAGGGAGCAATTTCATGTCAGAGAAGACCCACGTCGAAGAGCCGGCACGCGAGGTGCCTGTGGCACACGAATGCGATATCTGCGTCATCGGCGGCAGTTGCACCGGCGTTTTCGCCGCCGTGCGAGCGGCGCGCCTGGGCGCGCGCGTGGCCGTCGTCGAGAAGCAGAACTGCTTCGGCGGGATGGCGACCGCGGGCCTGGTTTACGTCTGGCACAGCCTCCACGACACGGAGGGTGAACTGCCGATTATCGGGGGCCTTACCGCGGAGATCATCGAACGCCTCGACCGGCGTGACGCGGTGATGAGAAACGAGAGGCCCAACGTCGCCTTCCGGATCAACACCGAGGAGATGAAGATCGACCTCGACGAGATGATCGTGGAGCATGAGATCACCCCGCTATTGCACACCCATTACTGCGCACCGGTGATGGATGGGGACCGTCTCGATGCGGTTATCATCGAGAATAAGAACGGGCGGCAGGCTATACGCGCCGCGCAGTTCATCGACGCCACCGGCGACGCCGATCTCGCTCTCGATCTCGGCCTGTCGGCCCATGAGCCGGAGGCGTATCAGCCACCAAGCATGTGCGCGAAGCTCTACGGCATGAAGACTCTCGGCGACTTCGACTGGCTTGCGGCGATCCGCGAGCACGGAGAGGAGTTCGGCCTGGAGAAGGACTGGGGCTGGGGCGGCCCGATCCCGGGAATGCCCGAGCTTCAATTCCGCGCGGACATGCACGTTTTCGACCTCGACACCACCGACGCCGAGGATCTTACACAGGCTGAGATCGAGGGACGCCGCAAGATCCGGGCCATGCTCGACATCATCCGCAAGTACGGTCCCGAGGGCTCATCGTTGCATCTCGCCGACCTCGCCGCCACCATTGGCATCCGCGAGACCCGGCGCATCTGCGGGAGCTACCGGCTTACCGGGGATGACGTACTCACCGGCAGGCGCTTTGAGGACGCGATCGCCAACGGCTCGTACCCCGTGGATACGCATCACGCGGACGGTGCGGGTATCACCTTCCACTATCTCGACGGCACGAAGAGAATCGTTCCCGAGCGCGGCAAGCCCGCTATTATGGGGCGCTGGCGTGATCCTCTGCCGGAGGATCCGAAGTTCTACCAGGTGCCCTTCCGCAGCCTCCTGCAGGAGCGCGTTCCGAACCTGATGCTCTCCGGGCGCATGCTGGATGCGGATAAGGCCGCTTTCAGCGCGGTGCGGGTCATGGTCAACACGAATCAGACCGGCGAAGCGGCGGGTGTGGCCGCGTGGCTCGCGCTCGATGGCGATGTGCCCGTACAGGAGCTGGATCCGGCACGGCTGCGCGAGGTCCTGGCTGATGGTGGTTCGGTGATAATCTGAGGCGCGGTGCGATGCGCGACGGTGCAGGAGCCTCGCGACGGCACGGGGAAAGTGATCCACGAGACAGGCTTTGATACTGAGGCGAATCGGCGTGGGCCGGTTGCATTACCACAGGGAGGACACCGATGCACAGATTCATCGATGCTGCCAGAGATCGACGCGAGAAGCTCATCCAGCGGATGCAGGATCTCGTGCAGATAGACACGCGCAACCCGTACTCCGGCGACGAGGATGCCCCCGGTGAGGCGGCCGGTCAGGAGTACGTCGAGCCGCTTCTGCAGGAGATGGGCGCGAGCACGCGGCTCTTCGACTGCCCCGACGACATTTACGAGCGGATGGAGATAATCGGTCCGGCCGGACGAGACTTCTCCGGACGCCCGAATCTCATCGGTGAGTGGGAGTTCGGCGAAGGTCCGCGGGTGATCGTCAACGGACACATGGACACGGTGGGCGTATCGGGCATGGAGATCGGGCCCTTTGACGGGGGGCATCGAGATGGCGCAGTCTGGGGGCGCGGCACCAGCGACTGCAAGGGCGGCATCAACGTGGCCGTGGAGGCGATCTCGCTTCTGCTCGACGCGGGCCTGGACCTCGGCGGCTCGCTCGTCTTCGCGAGCGTGGTTGATGAGGAGTGCTCCGGCTCGGGGGCCGGAACCCTGGCCTGTCTCGACGCCGGGTACACCGGCGATGTAGCGGTGTTCGTTGACGGCAATGATCTCACCGTCGGACTGGGTTGCGGCGGCTGTCTCACCGTTGACGTGACGGTGGAGGGACGTGAGGGGCACGCCGCACGCGGCAACGGCGTCTCGGCCATCGACAGGGGGATGATCGTCAAGCAGGCGATCGACCGCTTCAAGGCTGAGCGAGAGAGTGTTCGCCCCGACTGTCTGGTCAACATCGGCATCTTCCGGTCCGGAGTGCATGCGGCGGTGATCCCCGGGGAGGCCTATCTTTCGCTCAATATCGTGTATTCCGTCGATGAGGCGGAAGAGGCGCGAGAGGCCGGGCATCCGTGGGGTGCAGCGCTTATTCGCGAGCGCTTCGAGAGGATCGTCCGCGAGGTCGAGGCGAGCGACGAGTGGCTGGCCGAGCATCCCTCTGAGATCGTCTGGATCAAGGATCTCGTGCCATTCGATCAGCCGGATGACGATCCGTGGGCCCGGAGCCTCGGCGATGCGCTGCGTGGTGAACTGGATCGCGAGCCTGAGCACCATCGCATGGTTGCGTGGAGCGATGCGGCATTTCCGTGCGCGCTTGGGGACATCCCGACCCTGCTGTTCGGCCCCGCGCTCTCCGGCGAAGCTCACGGCCCGCGCGAGCACATCATGGTCGATGATATGGTCGATTGCACCGCCGCGCTGGCGGCCTTCCTTGCCGACACGCTCGCGCAGTGAGGGGAAATCGGGCATCTCAATCTCGATCAGGTAGATAGATGAAACTGTTGGCCCCGGATTCGTGACGTTAGACGGAAGATCGCCGTGCTCGTACAGCAGGACGGATATGGGCATCGGCAGCCGGTGGCCGCAGCTTCGAATACGCTTTCGCAGACGGGTCTTTCAGTTGACATTCAGCGTGAGAATCGGATACCGTCTCAGCTAACGCAATGGAGTCTTGACGAGGATCCCGGCGGCGCGAGCTTGATTGCTGCGAGGGGACCTTCAAGAGGATTGGCGTAGAACACCGGATTGGGCCAATTCGCCGGGTAATGAGCGACAGAGGCCGTAAGAGCGAGTATCGAGGATGGTGCCGGAGGCGGGATTCGAACCCGCACGGGGTGTTGAGCCCCGCCAGATTTTGAGTCTGGTGCGTCTGCCAGTTCCGCCACTCCGGCACAGCCTGAGTTTACCAGCGGTGTCCGCCGTTGTCAACGAGTGAGCAGGCCTGACAGACGGAAGACGGAGGCGCGGCATCTGGCAGATCGGCCTTTGTTTCCGGTGGAAGGCATTATGAGGGAGTGGCGTGGTGAGGTGACGAGATCATGATGAACGCATATTCGGGAGATGACGAGAGACACCCAAGCGGGGCGCCGTCGGGACAGGGATCTGCAACGTCAGCGCCGCCCGACAACTCGGGACGGGGGAGGACCAACTGGCTTCTGATCGGTGGCATCGTGTTCATTGCTCTGGTCCTGTTGGTAGGGATGATGGTCATCGTAGTCGCGATAGGGGGTATGACCACCGACGATGGGCCCTTCACCGCCGTCGGGGAGCGCGTTGGCGTGATCACTATCTCCGGGATCATCACCTCAGAAGGCGTGGGGACCCTGCTTGGACCGAGAGTCGGTGGGGTCAGGGCGACGATTCGTCAGCTTCGCAGGGCCGCCGAGGACGACAGCATCAAAGCGGTAGTCATCCGGATCAACAGCCCCGGTGGAAGCCCTGCCGCCTCGCAGGAGATCTACCGCGAGGTTGCAGAGCTTGCCGAGGAGAAGCCGGTGGTCATATCGATGGGGGATGTCGCGGCCTCGGGGGGGTACTACGTGGCCGCGCCCGCCAGCCGCATCATCGCAAGCGGCTCGAGCGTGACCGGAAGCATCGGCGTGCAAATGCAGTACCTGCAGTACTATGAACTGATGGAGCGGATCGGGGTTGACGGAGGCAGCCTGGTAACCGGCGACTACAAGGACACCGGTTCTCCGCTGCGAGACATGCGCGAGGACGAGAGAAAGTTGCTGCAGAGCATCATCGACGACATGTACGAGCAGTTCGTGCGCGACGTTGCCGAGGCACGCGAGATGAGCGAGGAAGAGGTCCGGAAGCTTGCGGATGGACGGGTCTTCACGGGTGAACAGGCGCTTGATGCAGGACTGATCGATGAACTCGGCAATTTCCGCCACGCGGTCGAGGTGGCGGGCGAACTCGGCGGCATCGTGGGAGAGCCGAGAATCCGTGAGATGCGAAGACCCACCGGCCTTTTCGATATGTTCGGCGTTACCGCGCGGTTCGGTAAACAGGCCCTGATTGAGCATCTGCTCTACGATGCGCGGCTCGAGCGCATCGAGCGGTTCATGCAGTTCGGCGGATAGACGCAGGGACACCCGCGTCCCCTGCATCCTGATTTAACTATATAACCGGAAACGCGACAATCCAGGATGTCATCTCTAATGCCTGACAAAGTAGTTCTCATTGACGGACACAGCCTCTTCCACCGCGCGTTCCATGCGCTGCCGCCGCTCACCACCAGAAGCGGGCAGCCCACGAATGCGGTGTACGGCTTCCTGCAGATGCTAATGGCGTTGCTCGAGGAGGAGCGGCCGGAGTACGCCATGGTGGCGCTGGACCTGCCCGGACCGACTTTCCGTGATGAGATATACGAAGAATACAAGTCTCATCGCCCTCCCACCGATGAGGCCCTCAAGGCGCAGGTTTCGCTGCTCGAGGACGCGATCGAGGCGCTGGGAATGACCGCCATCGGTGTCGATGAATACGAGGCCGACGATGTCATCGGGACTCTCGCCCGCCGCGCCGCAGATGAGGGCAAGAAGGTCGTGATTGTGACCGGTGACCGCGATCTGCTGCAACTCGTTGACGAGAGTATTGAAGTTCTCGCCACTCTTCGCGGTATCAAGCAGACCAAGCGCTACGATGTGGACGAAGTGCGTGAGGACTACGGGTTTGCTCCCGAGCAACTGGTGGACCTGAAGGCGCTATCCGGCGACAGTTCAGACAATATACCCGGGGTGCCGGGTATCGGTGAGAAGAGCGCGCAGACTATCCTCGCGCAGTTTCGGTCGGTTGAGGAAGCAGTCGAGAACCTGGATGAGATCGAATCCGGTCGAATTCGTAGTCGTCTCGAAGAGGCGCCCGAGCAGGCTCTGATGAGCAAGGACCTCGCCCGCATCAGAACCGATGTGCCGCTGGAGATCGAACTGGAGGAGATGAGGTGGCCTGGCCTGCGAGTGGACCAATTGCGCTCACTTGCCGTCGAGCTTGAGTTCACGAGTCTGCTGGAGCGGCTTCCGCGCGGGGAGAACCCGGCGCGCGAGATCGATGCTCGAGTGATAGATTCCCGCGAGCAGATGCGTGATATGATCGAACGGATCGAGGAGGAGGGCTCAGTCGCGCTGGCGTTGACAGCGGTAAAAGACGGACTGGTCCTTGCACTCGGACAGGGTGAGGACGTCGCCTGGCTGGTGCAGCTCGCCGAAGTACAGGAAACCTGCGACACACTCTTCGCGGAGGAGGCGGCTCCGGCCCTCGACCTCGGTGAACTCCAGCGGGTACTGGCCGACCCGCAGATCGACAAGCGCGCAGCCGATCTCAAAGCCGTAATTCGCCGCCTCGCTGAGATGGGCATTCCCCTGAAGGGCGCGGAGTTCGACCCGGAGATCGCGTCGTATCTGCTCACTCCTAATCGGCGCGACCATTCTATCGGGACGCTGGTACAGGAGCATCTCGGGTATGCTCTCATCGAAGAGGATGATGAGACCGGCAGCGACGATCTCTCCGGCAAACACCTCCGCGCGGCGGCGGAGGCGGTCGCGACTGAGCTTCTGCGCGAGCCGCTGAGAACTTCCCTTGACCGGGCGGGACTGCTTGAACTGTTCGCCGACGTCGAGATGCCACTTGTCCCGATCCTCGCTTGCATGGAGCTTGCAGGAATCGCGGTGGACACAGAGAAGCTACATGAACTCGGTGAGGGCTTCGAAGAGACGATCGGGGGGCTGGAGAACCAGATCCACGAGATCGCCGGGGTCGAGTTTAACGTTGGCTCGCCGCAGCAACTCTCAGAAGTGCTCTTCGAGCGCATGGAACTGCCGAAGGGGCGGAAGACGAAGACAGGCTGGTCCACGAGTGCAGCGGTGCTCGAGGAACTTGCCGAGGAGCACGAGATCGCGCGGCTGGTGCTCGAGTGTCGAAGCTACAGCAAGCTCTGCTCGACCTACGTTGACGGTCTGCTCAAGGAGGTCAACCCGCAGACGGGGCGCATTCACACGACCTTCGAGCAGACGGTGGCGGCCACCGGCCGATTGTCGAGCCGGAATCCGAATCTACAGAACATACCGATCCGCACCGAACTCGGCAGGGAGATACGCAGTTGCTTCATCAGCGAGCCGGGGCGGATGTTGGTGGCCGCCGACTACTCGCAGATCGAACTGCGCATACTGGCCCACATAAGCGGCGACGATAGACTCGTCAACGCCTTCAGCGAGGGGGCCGACATTCACACTGAGACCGCGTCGGCGCTCTTTGATGTGAAGCCCGAGGATTGCACCTACGAGATGCGCGGCCGGGCGAAGACGGTTAATTACGCGGTGCTGTACGGGCAGGGGCCGACGGCGCTCGGCAAACAACTTGGCATTACGAGGAAGGAGGCGGAGGAGTTCATAGAGAATTACTTTCGCGCCCTGCCCGGTGTCAGGGATTACATGGACGCGACGATCGGCCACGCGCGGGAGCATGGATACGTGGAGACCCTGCTGGGACGGAAGCGACCACTTCCGGAGATACGAAGCTCGGACAGCCGGGCCTCCTCGTATGCCGAACGTGCGGCCGTGAATACGCCGATTCAGGGATCAGCGGCGGACATCATGAAACTCGCGATGATCCGCCTCGACCCGAAACTGACCGAGCGAAGCCCGCAAAGTGACGTGCTGCTGCAGGTGCATGACGAACTCGTTTTGGAGGCGCCGGAAGGGGAAACGGATGCAGTTGCCGAACTTGTCCGCGAGGTTATGAGTTCGGCCTTTGAACTGAGTGTGCCGCTTACCGTGGACGTGGCCGTTGGAAGCAACTGGCGTGACATGCAAACGGTGAAGACGTGATGGGCAGAATCTCTTGAGCACTGAACCTGAATGACAGCGACGTGGACCGTGGTGTTGACGCCCGGTTGGGCGTAGTCGCAGGCCCGGTCGGGCAAAGGAGGACTTCGGATGTCAGCCTGGGATTTCGAGGACAACGACAGGGAAGAGCAGAGGCAGAAGGATATCGAGGCGCGTGGTGAAACGCCGGTAGAGGATGCGCCCGAAGACGCGCGTGAGCAGATGCCAGATGAGCCGGAGGAGAGCGAGGCGGAGCAGCCTGTCGAGGATGCCGAGGAGGCGGATGAGACCGGCGAGACAGAGGAGCAGGACGTCGAGGAGCCGCAGGAGGAAGAGATCACGAGCATGGACGAGGTGGACCTCGACGCGGCCGGTCCGGCGCAGCTCAAACCCGGTGACATCATTGAAGGCGTCGTAGTCTCCGTTGGCGAAGAAGGCGTGCTGGTTGACGTCGGGGGTAAGGCTGAGGGGATCGTACCCGTATACGAGTTCCTCGATCGTTCTGAGATGCCCGAGCGTGACGACGTCATCGAAGTCGCCGTCGTGAAGCTCAGCGATGAAGAGGGGATGACGGTCCTGTCCAAGAAGCGCGCCGACTACGAGCGCGTGTGGAACCGCGTCATCGAGGCGATGGAAACCGGAGAAGTACTCGATGCGATGGTCACCGACCGTGTTCGGGGCGGACTGCGCGTGGATATCGGCGTCGCGGGCTTCGTACCCGCTTCACACGTCGCCACTCGCGATGTGCGGAACCTCGATCGCTTCGTCGGGAGATCGCTGCGGCTCAAAGTTCTCGAAGCTGACCGTCGAACCAAGAAGGTCGTCCTGTCCCATCGCGAGGTCGTCGAGGAGGAGCGCAGGCGCCGTCGCGAGGAGACCATGGAGCGGCTGCAGGAGGGCCTTGTCTGCGAGGGCAAGGTGCGCAACATCACAAACTACGGAGCATTCATCGATCTCGGTGGCGTCGACGGCCTGTTGCATGTCTCAGAGATGGCCTGGGGGCGCGTGGAGCACCCTTCGGAGATCTGCAAAGTCGGTGACACCCTGCGCGTGGTGGTCCTCGACATCGATCTCGAACGGGACCGCATCTCACTTGGGCGCCGACAGATACTGCCCGATCCGTGGAAGAAGGTCGCGAAGGAGATCCGCACAGGCTCGATAGTAAAGGGACGGGTCAGCCGTATCGTCCGAAACGGCGCGTTCGTCGAGCTTCCCGAGCTGGAAGTCGAGGGCTTCCTGCCTGTCGGAGAGCTCGCGGAGAAGCGGATCGAAAGCCCCTCGGAGATCATCGAGGAGGGGCAGGAACTCGATCTCAAGGTCATCAAGCTTCGGCCGCAGGCTCGCAGGATGACACTCTCGCTGGTGGAGGCCATGCGCGAGAAAGAGCGCCAGGAATACCAGCAGTACATGGCCGAGCAGGATGAGCCGAAGACGACGCTCGGAGACAAATTTGCCGACGTCCTGACCGCGGTTGCCGCCGACCTCGAGGGCGACGAACCTGAAGCAGAGGACGCTGAAGCAGAGGACGCCGAAGCAGAGGAAGCTGAAGCAGAGGACGCCGAAGCAGAG
>PXBW01000013.1 GCA_003566775.1 candidate division WS1 bacterium | reverse complement strand
CGATTCGCGTCTTCATAGAGGTGTACTCTGCCGCAATCGGATCATGATCATCCATCGCTGCGAGTTTTTCGCAGTACTCCACATGTTCGCGCTGCGCGGTCTCGTACTCCTCGTCGGTGATGTCCCAGTGGGGAAGCTCGATTTCTTTCAAACTGTGGTCGTGGGCCACGCTCCCCCGCATGTCCCCGCGCGCGGCAGTCTCGGCATCATCGACCGCGTCGGCGATACGGCGTGCAATGTCCTGTCGAAGGCCGGAGTTGTCCCGTCTGCTGAGACCGTTATCGTATTTCAGCCGCATCATCCGATCCTCGGCGGCGGTGTTGATCAGCCGGTGCGGGCTCTGATCTCCCGCGGCGGAGCACTGTGGCAGAACGAACACGCCCTCGCCGTGCCGCCTGCGTATCTCCTCCCGCGTGTCGTGCCAGTAGTCGGCGGAGATGAAGTCCTGCCCTCCCTCACTGCACTGGGAAGGGCATGCTACGTTAATGATCATCCCGGTGAGTTGCTCGTCTGCGTCCCAGGCAAAGAGCAGGTTGACGGAGTGATCGACGTGCCCCTCGATGTGCGAGAAGTCTGGATCACTGGTATCCCCGTACATCTCCGCATGGCTGTCAAAGTACCGTACTCGACGGTTCTCCCCGACCACGGCGTACGAGTACCCCCACCCAAGGAAGCCGGGCGCGCGAGCCTGCCATGCCTCACAGCAAGCGGAGGATATTGCCTCGACCACGAGATCGGTATACTCCCCGATGCTCATGTAATCCGGATAATCCCGACGAATGTCCTCGATGTACTCTTTCTCCTTCTCCAGACCGCTACCACCGCCGGAGAATGGAGCAGTGTGAGTGTGCGTGGCGTTGACGATCAGACGCCGCGGATCGAACTCGGGAAGCCGTTCAGCAAGCCTTTCGCGAACGGCCTCGAGGACTTCCTCGTTGACCGCGCAAGAGTCCATCGAGACGAAGATCGTTTGCTGTCCATCGTTCTCAATGGCCAGCGCAGTTGTGGTCAGCGGGTCTCGCACTTTCGTGGCAATGCGCAGATTGAACAGGCCCCGTAGCGAGACGGGCCGATCCGGGGTGATGTCTCTGCCTGCCCAGCCGATCATGGTCTGTGTACTCATCATGCCTCTCCTCATGCGCGACGCTCTCTGTTGGAAATGGCCTCAGTAAGTCCTGTTGCACCGAAACCTACTGCTGCACCTCCCTCACGTCCGCCGCGGCATAGATATCGATTATGGGCCAGTTGGAAGTCTGCTCTCCAGGATTGACGGTTAGCCCTGGGGAATATCGACCTGTGGCTCCTCGAGCAGCTTGACGGGTAGACCTGAGGGCACTCAATGTGGCCAGCACACAGACGGCCGCTGTCGGCGCCATTCAATTGATCGCACGACGTTTCTGGTGGGATCGCGATTCTGCGGCACTATTTCTTCGGCTTTCGGAAGCATCCTTTGATGGGAGGCGCCGCGTGCGCCGACGCCCTGGCATGGGACTCAAGCTTCATTAAACACGCTAAACTCATCTCTGATGACGAATACTTGCAGTTATGCAAAGATCAATAGTGTGTCTGGAATAGTGAAGCCAACACTCGCAGCCACCATCCACACCAAGAGGACGCAGCCATGTCGTGTATGACCCGCGAGCAGCTTGAGCAGTTCGCGAAGGATGGACTGATAGAGATTATCCTCCGGCAGCGCGGTCCCGTACCCGCTAATGCCGGGTTACCGATATCTCCGGGCGATCAATGGAGAAGGACCTCCTCGGATCGTCGGCGAACTGTCCCGCTGTGATCGTATCCATCGAGAAGCGAGGGGAGCATACTCATGCCTGCACCGGCGGCGCCACAGTTCGATCACTGGTACAGCTACGATGAGATGAGCCAATATCTGCGTGGGGTGGAGGCCGCCTGCGGAGATCGTTGTCGCCTCAATGTGCTCGGCAAGACGCCTGAGGGCCGGGAAATCTGGCTGGCTGAGGTGACCGACCGCACCGTAGATGCAGATCCAGATGCGCGCCCGGCGTTCTTCGTCCACGCGAACATCCACGCCAAGGAGCTGGCCGGGACCACCTCCTCTCTGAAGCTCATCCATGACCTGCTGACCAACTCCGTGGAGGGTGTGGACACCATGGAGCTTCTGCGGCGGGTGGTCTTCTACGTGATCCCCCGACTCAACCCAGACGGCGCGGAGTTCGCCCTTAGCACCGGAGGGGAGATACGCAGTCGCATCGAGGAGGCGCGCGAGCCTAACTGCCTCTACCAGCACGATGTGGATGGTGACGGGGCGATCGTCAGTATGCGTATCGAGCGTCCCGACGGCGAATACAGGGCGCATCCGAAAGACTCCCGCATTCTGATCCCTCGCGAGGACGACGACCACGAGGGCGTATTCTACGCAGTCTATCCGGAGGGCCTGATAGCGGACTGGGACGGGGGTGAATTCCGACACTGCGCGCGTTCGCACGACTTCAACCGCAACTGGCCCGCGAACTGGCATCAGGAGCATGAGCAGGGCGGCGCAGGCGACTTTCCGTTCTCGGAGCCGGAGATGCGCGCTCTCGCGGACTTCGTGTACTCGCATCAGAATATCTTCGGCATTCTCGGCTTCCACTGCGGCAGCAGCGCAATTCTGATGCCTCCCAGCACCGGTTCCGTCGATGACATCAACCGAGCCGACCTGAAGGTGTTCCGAAAGCTGGGGGAACGGGCGGCGAAACTGACGAAGCTGAAGCTGCTGCCCACTGTTGACTATCGCAGTGCCGACGCCCCTCAAGTCTCGCTCAAGGGCCACTCAGCCGACTGGGGCTACCAGCACCTCGGCCTCTTTCACTTCGAGATAGAGCAGGGAAACGTGTACAATGCGGCAGGCGTACCCACCGAGGAGATCTTCGCCGCTGAAGCAGAGAAGCGCCATGAGTTCATGGTCGATGCGATGCGCTATCATGAGGAGCATCCAGAGTACGAAATGTTCATCGACTGGCATGAGTTCGAACATCCGCAACTGGGCAAGGTGGAGATCGGAGGATGGAAGAAGTACTGGATGATCAACCCGGCGTTCAAAGAATTACGCGAGAGGATTGCGCCGGGGGCAGCGCAGTTCATCGCCGAGTACGCGGCGCAGCATCCGCACCTGGCCATCTCGGACCTGGAGGCAGACGCCGTGGGAGACGGGATCTATCGCGTGCGCGCGCGGGTGATGAACCGTGGAGCGCTGCCGACGAACATCTCCGAACGCGGAAAGGTGCTGCGCGCGCTCAAGCCGGTGACGGTGGAGCTTGTCGCGGGAGAGGACGTCGAGGTGCTCTCGCGTGGCCGCCACCGCAGCATAAGTCACCTCGCGCCCCATCAGCGCACAGAAGAACTCGAATGGTTTGTGCACGCGGAACCGGGCACGACGCTTACCGTCACGGCCGCGTCACAGAAGGGCGGGGTCGCCGAACGCTCGGCGGTGCTGGATCAGTGACCGGATCGGGAGTAAGCTGGTACGCGGGATGAGATGCGCCTGGTGCTTCATACGATACCCGGAAGGCTGGCCGCTCGGCGCCGCGCTAATGCGCGGCGTCAGATAGGGCCACCCAGGTGCGGCAGGAAGCAATCTGATGTGTCCGCGGCGAGAAGCCCTTTGTCAACTATCGATTGGAGCTCGCGGACAACCTTAGCGCCCTATCCAAGATCACGTGGCGATTTCAATCACATTACCCGGGAGGACATACCAATGAAGCTAGGTCTTCTGACGTTCAATATGGCAACAGAATGGGACCTCGACGAGATTATCGAGAAGTGCCTCGATCTCGGCTTCAAGGGAGTGGAGTTTCGCAATCAGCGCGAGCACGCACACGGAGTCGAGGTTGATCTGAGCGCAGCGGAACGTCAGCAAGTGCGGAAGAGATTCGAGGACGCGGGACTGGCGATCTGCGGTCTCAGCACCGGCTGCGCCTTCGATGCGATCGATGCCGAGGAGCTTGAGATGAATGTGTCGGATGCGCGCGCACATCTCGAACTCGCTGCCGATCTCGGCGCGGGCGGCGTCAAGGTGTACGGCAACAAGGCACATGAGGACGAGGGGGTCTCGCGCGAGGACACGATCAAGCAGATCGGCACGACCCTTGCGGGTCTGTCGGACTATGCCGAAACGCTTGGTGTACAGGTGCGCTTCGAGATGCATGGTGACTTCACCTCACCTGAGGAGTGCAACCGGATCATCGAACTCGCCGGAGGCGGACCAGGGATATGCCTGATTTACAACTGCAACAACGCTCATGACGTAGATGCTGATGGTTCGATCGAGGCCAGCTATCGCGGGGTGGCGCACAACGTGGGACATGTACACGTGCACGACCTGGCCGATCCGGCATTCCCCTACCTTGAATTCGTACGCCTGCTCAAAGCCGACGATTATGATGGCTGGTGCACCGGAGAGCTTCCCGACAGCCCGGATCGCGAGCGCGTACTGCAGTACTTCGTCGAACTGTGGCGCGCATACGAGACTATCGCGGAACTCGAGAACTGAAAAAGCCCAGACACCGTGAGACTGAGACACAGGAGAACTCCCGTGCCACGAAGTACGCGCGGGAGTTCTGCCTTGTGTTCCGTCCTGCCACGCTCATGGGCCGACGTCGGCGCTAAAGCAGGTTTCGGGCATTATCGGGAGGAAGTGGTCTTCCGAGAGGGATGCGAATGGACTCAGCAGGAGCTCAGATTGCAGTAGACAACGTGGCATTCGTCATAAACCCGCGTTCGGGAGGCGGGGGCGGCGATCGTGTCTATCTCTGGGTCGCCGAACGATTGCGACAACACGAGATCCCGATAGCCGCATTCGAGACCACCCGTGAGGGCGGAGCTGCACCGGCGGTGGAAGCGGCCCTGCGCGCGGGTTTCACCGAGATATGGGTCATCGGCGGTGATGGCACGATCCAGGAGGCGCTGCGACCGATTATCGAGGCTGGAGCGGTGCTGGGCTCTTTGCCCGGCGGCACCGGCAATCGACTCGTTGTGGAACTCGGGCGGGCGCCGAATGACCCGGTTGCGCAGGCTGTCTGGATGATGCGCCAGCCGGTGTGGCGAATCGACGTAGGTGAGGCGGAGGGGCATCTCTTCACCGGTCGGCTGGGAATAGGCTTCGAGGCGGAAGCCGCTGAGGAAGTCGTCAAAGACAAGTCGGGTCTCGGCAATCTGGCCTACGTTGTCGCGGGCCTGCGAGCGGCTCGTGACATCGAGCCGAAGCACCTGCGTCTCACCAGCGACCGTGAGATCATCTATGATGGCCCGATGCTCGCCGCGATGATCACGAATCTGCCGATGAGATTGCCGCTGAAGGTGCCGGGCCTCGCCTCATCGGGGCCGTTTGACGGGCTGCTTCACGCCATCGTACTCCGCGAAAAACCAGGACTGGACGCCCTCTGGCGCTGGCTGCTCGGCAGTGACGAATGCGAACCGGATGATGCGGTCTTCGAACACTGCGGCCCCGCATATCGTGTAGAGGTGCCGAACGGAGCGCCGATGCATCTCGATGGTGAAGTGATCGGGACGCTGGAACGATTCGACGCTCGCTGCCATCCCCGCGCTCTGCGCCTGCGAGGCCTGTACCTGCGTCCGGGTGCTCCCGCAGATGGCATCGATGTCGCCGGGCTCTCGGATGCCACGGACGAAGACAGTACGCAACATGAGTGAAGACGCACAGCAGCCCGATTGCTCGACTCACCCTGAGTGACCCGTCCCGACGAAGACTCAGAACTCGAACCTCGCCAGCAGCGGTGCATGATCTGAGGGCT
>PXBW01000274.1 GCA_003566775.1 candidate division WS1 bacterium | reverse complement strand
CTTGAACGAGGAGGTGCTGCCGGATTTCTTCGCTCGCATCGATCGCGACGCGCTGTGGCAATTTCAGCTTGACCTGCTCCCGCCGCTGGTCGAGCAGTGCCCGGAGCTTTTCGGCGACGGCACGCTGATGATGGACTGCCGCGACGTGACCGTCCCCGCCGGTCATCATGGGCGTGAGGGAGGCAAGTACAAGGCCTGCGTTCTGACGAGTTATCGGGATGGCTGCATCTACCCGCTGTTGTGTCTGTTTGGCGATGAGCATGCCTCCGACCTGACCCTGGGCAGACAGATGATGCAGGCGCTGCTTGAACTGCTGCCCAGGCGGAAGTGGACGCTGCTTCTGGACCGCGGTTTCATCGACGGCAAGTGGATCGGCGAACTCAAGCGCGCGGGTGTTGATGTGGTCATCGGCGTCAAGAGCGATATGCATCTGTACGAGGACGCGATGGGGCTCGCCCGGCTGGAGGACACGAAATGGACGCCGGTCGCGGCGCCGAAGTACAGGGACGGCAAGCGTCCGAGGCGTCACGTGACCGGCTGCAGCGGCCTTGAGACGTGGCAGAGCTGCCCGCTGCCGCTGTCGGCGGCAGTGATTGAGGACCGCTTCGATGACAGGACCAAACACTACGTGATAGCGGGCACAGGCGAGGTAGAGGCGACGGCACTGCACGAGCAGTTCCGTAAGCGCTGGGAGATCGAAGAGGCGTTCATGGAACTCAGCCGCTACTGGAATATCGATGACCTGGGCTCGTGCCGCCATGAGGTCTACCTGGCGCAGGAGTACTTCGCGCTGCTGGCGTATGCTCTCTTGCGCGTCTTCTCGGACCGGCACGAGGATGACCCTTCGGATACGGCGCTGACGCCGGGACGGGAACTGGTGGTGTACTGGCGCGACCGCTACGCGATCCTGCTGCCGGGCGAGTTGTTCGAGATCGTATTTGCCAACTTCGACCGCTGGAAGGATAACAAGCAGCGCCTGCTGGAGGCGATGCGCTACTGCGAGGGACGTCCTCCGCCGTAGCAACACACACCCACCTCATCCACCCGAGACCGACCAACCGAGCATACACTCGCGCTCATTGACAAAACCGACGCTCCCGCTCACTCGATAGGAGCGCTTGACAAGGGTACAGAAGCGCGTGGAGCTTGAGTTCCCCCGTCCGTGAACGGGCGAGATTCGGCCTTCCGTTGCTCCTGAATGCTCGCGGCGGTTGCGACAGACGCCACCAGGGGCTAACTGATGGT
The DNA here is from genome assembly GCA_003566775.1 of candidate division WS1 bacterium. GTDB lineage: Bacteria > Armatimonadota > Zipacnadia > Zipacnadales > UBA5352 > UBA5352. The sequence goes on along the minus strand of PXBW01000274.1, from coordinate 4,661 downwards.
GCCTGCTACGTAGTCTCGTGTGCGTTCATCCCTTGGGTTGGAGAACAACTCGTCTGCCGGACCTTCCTCGACGAGTTCGCCCATGTACATGAACAGAACGTAATCCGCGAGGCGATGAGCCTGTCTGAGCATATGTGTCACCAGCACGATGGTATACTCAGACTTGAGTTCGATGAGGCGTTCCTCGACATGCCCCGACGACACCGGATCGAGTGACGCAGTCGGTTCGTCGCAGAGCAGGACCTCGGGCTCAACCGCCAGCCCGCGTGCGAGGCAAAGCCGCTGCTGCTGCCCCAGTGACAGCTGCCTCGCGGGCTGATGCAGGCGGTCGTGCACCTCTTCCCACAGCCCGGCTACCTCAAGCTGCTTGCGCACTATGTCGTCCAACTCGGCGCGGCGGCGGGTGCCGTGGATGCGTGGGCCGTACGCTACGTTATCGTAGATCGACATCGGGAGCACCTGAGGTCGCTGCGAAAGCAGCCCGAGTTTCTTGCGAAGAGCGCTCAGGTCAGTACCGGGGTCGTATATGTTGGTGCCATCGATCAGTACCTCCCCCTGAACCCGGGCTCCGGGAGTGTTGTCAATCAAGCGGTTCAGACAGCGCAGGAATGTGCTCTTCCCACAACCGGAGGGCCCTATGACGGCTGTGATGCATGCGTCAGGGATCTCCACCGTTGTGCTCTTGAAGCCAATCTTGCCCTCGTACGTGACTGACAGATCTCGCACAGCAACATGAGGCATGGCAAGGGCTCCCAAACAATGATGATTATCGTCGTGCGGCACGAAGCGGATCTGACGGCATTGGTGCGCCACTAGTCCAGCACATTGTGCTTGCTCAGAAGTCTCCCAAGCAGACGCGACTTGATGCTGATCACCAGCACGATCACCAACAGAATAAGCGCGGAGGCGTAGGCTCGCTCCTGGACTTCAGGGAAGGGTGTCCCCAGTTGAAAGAAGACCGCGAGCGGCAATGAGGCTACCGGCTCGAACAGCGAGCGCGGCAGATTGTCCGTGTAGCCGGCGGTGAAGAGAACCGCCGCGGCGTTCCCGATACCCTGGCCGAAGGCGAGCAGCACGGCCGTGACCAGCCCCGGCATTGCCTGTCGCAGAACGACCCATCGCATCGTCTCCCAGCGCGTGGCGCCGAGAGCGTAGGATGCCTCCTTCAACGCTCGCGGGATGGTGCGCAGCACCTCTTCCATCGCTCGCGCCATGATGGGCAGTTCCACGAATGTAAGTGCGATCACTCCGCCAAGCAGCGAGGCACGCAGGCCCATGTAGAGCATCAGTGTGAAGCCGAAAGCTCCGTAGACGATTGGCGGGATGCCCCAGAGCAGGTCGAGATAGGTGCGCACAACTACCGCGAAGCGTGTGCGCCCGCCGTAGTCGCTCTGCAGGAACAGCGCCACCGGAAGTGCGAAGAGGATAGCGACCACGGTTGCAGTCACAGCCAGCGCCAGTGAGCCGGTGATGGCGTTGAGGACACCTCCACCTCCGGCGAGGTAGTAGCCGCCGGTGGGTACCTGGCTGACCATCTCCCAGTTCAGGGCACGCGCGCCGTTGATGGCGACTACCATGATCAGCAGCATCAGCGCACCTACCACCGAGAGCAGAGCCATCAGCATAAGGGTGCGGAAGCCTACCTCCTCGAGTCTTCGACGCATCATTCTCCAGCTCGCTTTCGCACCGCCAGCACCAGCATCTGTGCGGCGAAATTGAAGAAGGCTACAACTACCAGCAACAGGAGTGAGGCGAGCATGAGCGCCGAGTCAAAGAGCGGAATTGACATCATCTCGCCGTAGTTGTTAGCAATCAAGGCGGTCAGGGGATAGGCGGAGTCGAATATCGACTCTGGGATCTGCGCCACATTCCCGACGACCATAAGCACGGCCATGGTCTCACCGAGCGTCCGCGAGAAACCAAGCACTACTGCACCGACGAGGCCGGGCAGCGCGGCTCGCAGGCTCACGTACTTGCTGGTCTCCCAACTGGTGGCTCCCAGTGACAGTGAGGCCTCCCGGACGCCGACCGGGATCGCCTGTAGAGCGTCCTCCGCTACCGAGATGATGAAAGGCGAAACCATCAGGGCGAGGACCATGCCGCCCGCAAGGATGCTGTAACCCGTGGCATGCTGCTGCGGTGAGAGCCAGGGGACGAAATACAGATGGCTCTCGGCAAACGGGGCGATGTAACGGCCCACGGCCGGAACGACCACCAGAATCCCGAAGAGACCGTAGACTACCGCAGGGATGCCCGCGAGCAGGTCCACCAGTGGCCTGAGCAGCGTTCGTGTTTGCGACCCAGCGTATTCGGCCAGGTGCAGCGCGGCCAGCAGGCAGATCGGGGCGGATATGACCATCGCCACCAACGTGACCGCAATCGTGCCAACGATGAAGGGCAGGAAACCGAACTCACCGGCCATAGGTCTCCAGGTGGTGCGGGTCAGCAGGTCGATCAGGGAGTTGTCACGCAGGATGGGAAGCGAGCGTAGCGTCAGTCCGATCGCCAGCCCTACGGTCAGCAGCGGTACGGCAAAGCTCAACAGCCAGATGGTGGCAGTCGCGCTCCGCTCCTGCATCAGACGTGGAAAGATGCGTGAGATCATTGCTTACCGCTCCCAGGTTGGATCAACCAGGCGCCGTAACCCAATGTATCGAGGGGCCACGCCTACTGCAGCCTGGCGAGCGCCTCCTCAATCTCCTCGTCGGTAAGCGGCACGTAGCCGGCCTCCGGCGCATACTGCTGCCCCTCGGTCAGGATCCAGCGGATGAACTCCGCCGTAAGGCCCGTGGGCCTTCCGTTGCAGACCAGATACTCCGTGCGCGACGGTGGCGAGGGATAGCGGCCATCGGCGATCGCCTCGAGCATCTCTTCCAGAGTGCCGTAGAAGTCCTCATCAGGGCCGAGTGTGCCGTCGCCGCTGAGGTCGAGGGGCAGGACGCGCAGTTCCGGTATCGGCTTGCCGGTGTTTGCGTCGAACACGTAGTTGAGATTGTTGAAGCCAACTCCCAGCGGGTCCGTGCGCACCGCCTGGGCGAGGCCCGGATCGCCGTACACGGCAGTGCCAAGCAGATCCTCCTGAGCGTGGCCCATGAAGCTGGCCCAGGTGGCAGCGGCGCCGCAGACATTGGAGCGGGTGTAGACGTTAATCCTGTCAGAGGCCGAGGTGCCTGCCAGTTCCCCCAGGTCTTCACGTTACCCGTGATCCAGATGTCGAGCAGTCCGTCCTTAGTGACTCCGTGGGCCTCCAACTCTTCCAGAACGGGGTTCTGCGCGTTGATGGTCGGGATAACCGCGTCCATGACCACGGGCACCCACCAGGCGCCCTGCGCCTCTTCCTCGGGATGGATGGGGCGTGACACCATGCCGATGTCCACCATCCCGCCGATCGCATCAGCGATACCCTTGCCCGCGCCGCCAGCCGAGATGTCGATCGTAACCCGGGGTGCTCCTGGCGGAACAGGTCGGCCCACTTCACGACCATGGGATAGAGCGCCCAGGCGCCTGAGATTCGAATCGTACCGCGCAACCCGTCTTCGTCATCGAGGACCTGTTCGGGGGCGGCGGGGCAGCCGACGCAGAGAAGCAGAGCGCAAGTGTGAGTAACGCCGTAGAGAGCGAAAGTCTCGATCTCTTCATCATCGGTCGCCTCCTTTAAGGCATGCGGCCTCTGATCGAGTTTTGGACTGGACGAGGGGGAGCATGTCGAGGCTCATGCTGCTAGACGGGCGGATCGTGGGTGAGACCATCGAGACCGTCTTGCTGGCGGTCCGGCTCGAGTGAGGGACGCCAGGGGATGCCCGAAGTCCCGGTAACGCCCAGCGCCACGGTCACTGGCGCGGCTGGAAATGACCACGTAAGTAATGGCGCAGAGTGTCCGCGGCACCACCGCTCCGCTACTCCCATCTCGACCGATTCTCACCAACAGTAATCGTTCGCCATCGCGTGGCACCGATACAGTAGCAGTATAGCGAACTCACTGTCAATAGCGGGAATGCCCAGGGTGTGAGTATTGATCGTCGGTGACGGAGGTTGGCGTTTGTTGCAGGGCCGGACGCCAACGCGGTCAGGTTCCGCGCCTGTCTGTGCCTGTGGCTCTCTGCGTGGCGCGAGCGGCACGCATCGCAGCTTCGCCTCGAAGCACTGTCACTTCTTCATCGATCCGGAGCGTATCCCAATATAGGACCACCCTTACTGTGAGCAGAAGGTCCGACATCATCTCAGCAGGCACAGGTGGCCGAATGGCTCGAAGTGGATGTGGTGGTCGCGGAATCGCAGGAAGCGTGGATTCCTTGATACGGCTCGCAGGGGATACTTTGCCATACATAATGTGGATCAGCGCAAGACCACGAGGGGGCTGCTGGAGGAATAGGACGCGGATCCGGAAGACACTTCATTCGCCTCTATGCGGGCTGAAGACCGCCAGGAGGGCAACAGCGCCCAAAGTCATCCGACTGGGGGCGAATTATCCTGTGGGATTCAGTTCATTGCGAATCCCTTCGATAGTGGGTGCTGTGTAACAGAAGTCTGAGGAGGTTAACCCGAATTATTCATGTCCGTAGGGAAGTAAGAGCGGCAGGAGCGTCGAAATGGGGTGTGAGCACACCATAGCTCCATTTCGGGAGGCTCCTGCCGTGAGTACACAATGCGCCGCGCAAGCT
>PXBW01000033.1 GCA_003566775.1 candidate division WS1 bacterium | reverse complement strand
GGTCACCGTAGGCGAGCCTGTGCCAGCGATTAGTCCCGAGGAGTACGAACTGAGCGATGAAGGGCGCCAGAGCATCGTAGATCGGATCCCCGCCGATGACCCGAGTTACGCGGGGGTGGTCGAGAAGGTATCGATCAGAGCGAAGTTCCAGGCGGCGTCTGAGGCCTACCGGGAGGCCCTCACTTCGGATCCTTCCGCAGCCGCTCAGGCACGTGAGCTCCTGAGCGCGGCTCGCAGGGAACGAGCCGCAGACAACTTCGAGACCGCAGAGCAATACCTCAACACCGCTCTGCAGGTGCTTGGTGTGACAGAGTGGGAACACAATATCCCCGCCGCCATGCGTGACTACGGCATCGAGTAGCAACGCGGGCGAAGGACGAGGATACACGCAAATCGCGGGCGGGTGCCATCTGGCGCCCGCCTGTTTGACATTTGTCGACGGTAAAGGCGACCGTGTTGTCGGGGTATCGTCTGACCGATGCGTCGGAGGTGCAGATTGACTACTTCTTGCAGGGGCAGAGCGTCAGCGCGGGATGCAATCGACGTGGACGTGATTCTGTTCGACCTTGACAACACGCTTTACGAGCCAGAATCGGGCCTGCTCGAAGCCGGGAATCGCCTGATCACGCGGTTCATCGCCCAGCGGCTCGCGATAGGCCTCGAGGAAGCCGATCGAATTCGTGTACGCACCTGGCGAGAGTATGGCGCGACCGCGCGCGGGCTGGAGGTCGAGCACGGTGTGCCTCAGAGCGAGTTCTTCGCAGGTTCCATCGAGCAACTGCAGGTGGAGAAGTACCTCCGGCGCCGTCCGGAACTGGTGAAGATGCTGCGCCGCCTGCCTCAGCGCCTCTGTGTGTTCACCAATGCGCCGGGCGGTTACGCGCGGCGTGTACTCCAGGCTCTGGGTATCGCGGACGAGATGGACAAAGTGATGGACATAAGCGTGGCGGATGGAAGGCCGAAGCCGGACTTCGAGTGTTACGACTGTGTGGTCGAGGCGGTCGGCGCCTCCCCGGAGCGCATCGCGCTGGTGGAGGACACTGAGGCGAATCTGGAGCCTGCGGCGGAGATAGGGATGTTTACCATCAAACTCGGCCCTCCACCTCCGGACACCATGCACCTCTACCTGGAGAGCCTGACGGATCTACCCCGACTTCTGAGGCAGCGGTAGGAAGCCAGCAGGAGGGGATATCGAGCCTCGGGAAAGACTCGTGTTTCAACCCTCAAGTGGCTCGTCCTCCCGTGTCTCGTTCGCCACGAGCCTCACCTGCGAGTTGGGGATCACAAGCTCTCTGCCATCGCGAGTGAGCAGCTTCGTGTGCCGAAGAGTCAGGTCGGTCACAACACCCCGATGCTCACCAATCACGACACGGTCGCCGGGCGAGTAGAGTCTGTCCCAGTTGATGAGCCATCCGCCAACACAGTCGCGCAACGCATCCCTGCCTGTCACAAGCGCGGCCACGATCACGATCGCCAGGGCCGGGAGAAGCTCGGCCTCCGTGGGGAGTCGGAAGGTGCGCAGGACCATCAGGAGCGCGACGGCGTAGAGAAGCGCACGGTTCAGCGCCATCGGTATCCCCTGAACGATGCGGCGTCGCCGCACCCGTTCGGCCGGCTCGCGATCGAGGTCCTGCCGCAAGGCGGGTGCCGTCTTCCGGCGGATGTAGCGGTTGATGAAGTAGACGAGAAGCTCGAAGACCGCCGCGATCAGAATCGCGTGCATCAGTTGGCGAGGCAGCGGCCCACGCCAGATCTCCTGCACATACTCAATGAATCCCTGCAAGTCACAGCCTCCTGTCACTCAGGCGGCAGTTCGCCGCGCTCGCCGGCGTCTTCCGCCGCGCTGCCCGGTACCCCGAGATACTCGTTGTCGTCGATCTTCGGGAGCAGTATCGAAGCACGACTCTGCTTTTCATCCGGCGAGATTGCCTCCACTACCCGGTAAGGCCCGGCGGGAGGGCTGCCAAAGATGTCGCGAAGGCGCTCCTCCCGCTCCATTCGCCGCCTTATACGTGCCGACCTGCGCCGCACAAAGAACAAAGCGATGAAGAATGCGATCAGAAAGAGCGCGCTTATCATAGCCTCAGAGGGAGGCATGCGGAGATGCCCCATGTGTTCGAGGCGCAGACGTTCCAACCACTCCTCCTCCATCACCGGCACGGATCTACCGAAGGCGAGGCCGAGCGCAAGACGCATGTCCCGGCCCCTGGCAAGCTGGTCGAGCAGCGGGCTGATACCCTCCGCAGGGGATATCTCGCCGAGATACTCCACCAGCGTGAAACTCTGGGCGTAGGCGAGAGCGATCTGCTGGCTATCGCCGTGGAAGGCATCGTCAAGCTCGTCGATGGTCAGCAATTCGTCGGCCATCGCGGCCCGGCCGATTATTCTGCGCTGAGTGGTGCTGATGCCTCCTTCGGCGTACTGCGCGATGCCCTCATGCAGCCAGCGCGTGAGCCGATGGGCCTCATCCCCCATTCTCAGATCGAGCATGACATGGGCAAGCTCGTGTGTGACGAGATCCGGCAGACGTTCAGGTCCCATCGGCTTGACTACAACTCGAAGCTGCCGGGTCAGCGCGCGCCCGATCACTGAGGGGCGATTCCGGGTCCCGGTGAGTTCATCGAACTCCGCCTGGGAGCGCACGATATAGATCTCTATGCGATCCTGCGCCTCGAAGTCGAGGATGCGGCTGAGTCGGGCCATGCCCTCGCGCCCCGCATCCCGGGCGATCTCAGCAAGCTCCTCGTGATCGGGCCAGTAGAGTACGCGCAGGTGTTCGGTGCCCAACACGCGGCGGACGGGCTCCGCGTGACCGGCCGCCGCAGCGATCGCGAGCGCAACTACCGGTAATAAGTATGTCCGTAATCTGCCTGTCTCAATCATCGATCACTTCAGCGCGGGACACCGGCTTCGCGCGCGACACCATCGGCAGTGCATCCCGGTGACCGGAGGGAACTCGGTCGCGACGCGTATGCGATCCGCCTGGCGCGTGAGGCGTCGCATCAGAGGCTCAAGATCGTCGGAGATGAATCGCACGCGATGACCGCTGCCCCGTCGAAGCGAGTACATCGTCACCGACACGTCTTCACCTTCGAAGCGTTCCTGGGCGCACTTGAACAGCAGGCCCCAGCCGGGACTCTCAAATATCTCCCGCACGGAGGGTGGTTTACGAGTTGACAGCCAGCGCAGTGCGTTGATGTCACCACCCTCCTCGCGCATCAACGCATCGGCCACAGCGACGAAGGTGTGATCTTCAAGTTCTATCTCCATGCGCAGATCGACCTCAATCGCCTGCGGGAACGGCTCGCGATGTGCCTCGTGATATTCCCGAAGCAGCTTCACCCCCTGCGCGTGCAGCCGCTCTTCCTCAAGGCTGTCGGCGCATGCCGAGCCATCCCACTCCTCCTCGAAAGCGCCGAGCATGGTATCAAAGGGAGTCTCCATGGGCCCACCGCGGCGATAGCATTGCACGAGAGCCCTGCGCAGCGCCTGATGGAGCGTGGCCGGCCCGCCGAGGAATCTGCGGGTCTCCTCGCGAGACACGAACTGCGAAAGCAGGAACTTCTGCGGACACTGTCGGTAATCGGCAAGGTTACGCACGGTAAAAGGACGCTCGGGAAGGTCGAGCGGGTCTACGATCTCAGGAGTGCCATCATCCGCCTGCGACATCATCTCACCTCGTGTCCTGCTTCGTCAAAGCATGAGCCGCGACCTGCCGGAGAAGGAGGTGCAGGAGCGATTCGCGGCGCAGATAGCGCTCGGCGGGGCCTTGAATAATCTCCGGGGGCGTTTCATGCCCGATCAGTCAGCTATCGATAAGCTTCTCAGCGAACGTTTCGGCGGCGTCTCGCTGCCCGCAGCATATCGGGCAGTGGCCGAGGCCTTGCTCGTCGGACGCTCCAGAATCCTCGTCGCGCCCGATCACCATCTGCGCGCACTCACCTGGCAAATCGCGGCGGCGCTCGGCAGCAGGCCGGTGCTCGTGATCACGTCATCGGCCCAGGATCTCGCGGCACGGGCTGAGAACGTCGCGAGCCGAATCGGCCTGGTAACCTGCCGCATGGACTCAGAGACTACCGACACCGGCCTCGCCACCCTGGTCAATCAATTCGGCAAAGGTCGCTGGGATGCCGCACTCTGCTCCGCACGTCATCTCGGAGATCCGCGTGTCATGGAAGTGGCGCAGGCACTCCGCCCCAGGCTGGTCGTGGTCGAAGAGGCACATTGCCTGAGCCGTCACGGGCGCCGCTTTGACCCGTGCTTCAGGCGGGCGGTGCCATTGTCGCGTCAGGCCGGTTGCGTCCTCGCTCTGTCGGATGTCGCCGATCGAACTGGCCGTAGTGAGATCTCAGATGCTCTCGACATAGAGGGCGACCCGGTGATGATCGGCCTCGACCTGCCGCATCTGCGACTGGAGGTCCGGAACACCCCCGGAGAATCCCAGCGGGAGGCGAATCTGCTTGAATTGATGAGCAGCAGGCCACAGAGAGCGATAGTGTTCACCGGAATGGGAGTGGAGGCAGATCGCATCACATGGCTGATGGAACACATCTGCGACCTCTCCACAGTCAACCTGACGAGCGCTGACGCCGCTGAGTTCGCCGCCGCTCTGCGCCTCTTCCGCGAGGGCGGCACCCGTGTACTGGTGACCTCCGGCCCGCCGACTCCCGATCTGGCCGCGCACAATGAGCGCCGACTCGAGGTGCCGCTGGTCGTGACAGCTTCACCGCCGGGCGATCTGGAGACTCTGCATCGACAGAGCCGCCTGGCCACCGGAGAGGGGGCGCGCGCTGTGCTGCTCTACGATCGCAACCATCGTGAGACGCTGGAGCGCAAGAGTCTGCGCTGCGCCCCCGAGACAGGGCATCTGCTCGCGATTCACCGCGCGATCGACGATGCTGAGCGGGCGAGTTACGAGATGCTCAGCGTCATCACCGGGCTTCATCCCGACGGTGTGCATCTGGGAGTAGAGATGTTGCTCGATGCGGATGCTCTCGCGACGAAAGGGCGTGGCGATCGATGGCTGGAGGCCGTTGCGACCGGCCCGCCGCGCCCGGAGTCGCTGATTGACGTGGCGAAGAACGCGCTCCTGCTGCGGCAAGCCCGGATAGAGAAGGTGGAGCGATTGCTCAGGTACGCTCGCTCGCGTGGCTGTCGACGGGAGGCTCTTGGCAGGGCCCTCGGTTACGAGATCGCGGGAGAGCCCTGCAGATGTGACCGTTGCGCCCCGATGCCCATGGAGACCGCCTTCAGACCTGCACCGCGAGGCTATCCCGTGGAGACAGAGAACGTGAAGGGCTGGGTGCTTGGACTCTATCCGCAGGCGGACGGATACGGCCGGGACGCTGGAGATCCGGGTGAACTCGTGCGGAGACTCGAGTACGATGGAGACGAGACCGCCCTGCAGCCGCTCGCTGAGATGCTGGCAAGCGCGGTCCAACGGCAATCATATCTCAGAGACTGCGAGTTGATAGTGCCGATCCCTCCGCGGGATACTGACGCGCCGGAATCAACCTCCATCCTGCTGGCCGAGCGACTCTCCACCGCACTCGCGGTTCCAATGGTTAACGCGCTGACATCAACAGATGAGTCGGCCGCACGGAGGGACCCTGAGTTCATGGAAGCGGAGCGGCAGTACACCGCCACAGGGTGGGCCATCGCCCACAGCGATACGATCCGGGATGAGACAGTTCTCCTGGTGGATGGCATCTTCGACTCGGGGGCAACCGTAGAGAAGGTCGCAGGTCTGCTGCGACGGGCGGGTGCAGGCGACGTCCGAGTCCTCGCCGCCGTCCGCACCGTCTCGGGCTGGAGACCCGGCTTCTAAGGACATGAAGATCATCGTCCCGAAAGCGGAGAATCAGGATCGTCTGGCCTGGAGCGCCCTGTTCTGGTCGGCACGCATCGGCCCTGCGGGTTTCCTGCGCCTGCTGGTGCGCTTCGGCACCGCACGGGCAATCATAGCGGCGGACCGGGACGCGCTCGCAGCGCCGAGCCTGAAGCTCAGCGAAGAGCAGATCGATTCGATCGTGACGGATGCCGCCGCCCGACTTGACACAATCGAGGGGGAGATCGCGAGCCTGGAAGCGGACGGTGTCCGCGTCATCTGCTCCTTTGAATCAGAGTACCCCGCCGGATTCAGAGACGCCGCGAACCCGCCGCCGGTTATCTGCGTTCGCGGAAAATTGGCGCGTGCGGACTCACCGGCGCTTGCGATAGTGGGAACACGCGAGCCCACAAGAGAGGGACTGCGGGTGGCGCGCGAGGTTGCAATCGCCTGCGCGCAGCGAGCGATCACCGTCGTCTCGGGGCTGGCGCGCGGCATCGACGGGGCTGCACATCGCGGAGCGCTTGCAGGAGGTGGCCGCACGGTCGCGATCCTTGGCTCCGGCATCAGGCGCGTGCATCCGAGACGCCACATACGTCTGGCGGGCGAGATCGCGCATGGGGGCGCTCTCATCTCGGCCCTGGCCCCCGAAGCGCATCCGACCGGGGCCCGGTTGATGGCGCGGAATCGTCTGATCAGCGCGCTTGCAGACGGGGTGCTCGCCGTCGAGTCGACCGACACCGGGGGTACGCTGCAGACCGTCAGCGACGCTCGCAAGCAGAAAAGACTCGTCTTCGCCTGTGACTGGCAGACACCGAAGCCGCAGGCGGAGGGCACGCGCGGCCTGATCGCGGAAGGGGCGGAGCCGATACTCGGCGCCGATGCGATCGATGTCATAGAGGCGATGCTTCGCAGCCACACGTCCGAACCAGATCAACACTCACTCATCTGAGCAGTCCGGGAAGGTACCCCGGCCTGCCACGGTACTATCCTGATGCCTGCTTCACCCGAACGATTGTCACTCAGGCGGGTATCAGTCGCCGTTAACAGCAACTATGCGGCCCTGTCCGGTGTAACTCACCGTCTCGCGCTCTTCCACGTAGCGCAGGATCAGATCGGCGAGCGTATCGTTGCCGCTGCGAACGATGTCATCTTCGCTGAAGATGACGAAATACCCCGTGCCGCCCTTGGCGAGCGAAAGCGGCATAGCGACCTCGTAGCGGGCGTCCGGCTGCATCTCCTCGCCGATGATGCTCAGCGAGGTTATGCGCGAGCCCCGTGGCAACTCGGGATCGTAGGCAAAGGTCACGCCCGAGACCTGCAGAAAGCCTGCGTTCGGCTGAGGCGCGCGCGACACGCTTCGCTCCAGCGTCTCCTCCAACTCCGCTCCGGTGAGCGCAACAACGGCCCACGTCTCGTCGGGCTGAGTGAGCAACTCGCGCACGCTGTCGGCGGTAACCGGCCCGGCCGGGATCGTGCCGCTCTTGAATGCCACCGCGGGAACCATGCCGATGGTCGTCCCGGCCCCTTCCACCAGCGCGTCGGCGGTAAGCTGGCCGAATGACGTCTCCATCCGCTGGGCGTTCGCGGTGGTCAGTTCACGGGTCGTCGTACCCGCGGCCAGGGCTACGCCCACTGCTATTGCCAGGAGCGATGCGATCGTGAGACCTCTTACGGGTGCGGTGTTCTTCATGCCTCATCGCCTCTCTTCCCGGCAAACTCGAGCAGATACGGTCTGATGAACTGGTCGAGTTCGCCGTGGAGTACCCCGTCCACATCTCCGGTCTCAACGTCCGTGCGATGATCCTTTACCATGCGATAGGGCTGCATCACGTAAGATCGTATCTGGCTGCCGAAATCGATCCCCTTGCGCTCCCCCCTCAGCGCATCGACCTCATCCTGTTGTTTCTGCCGCTCCAACTCATGCAGACGCGCGCGGAGAAGGTTCATTGCGGTTCGACGATTCGCGTGCTGACTACGTTCAGACTGACACTGTACGACTGTATCGGTGGGCAGATGAGTGATGCGCACGGCTGAATCGGTCTTGTTGACGTGCTGGCCACCGGCACCACTGGAGCGGTACGTGTCTATCTTGAGATCGTTTGGATCGATATCGACCTCCACCTCCTCACCGATGTCGGGCATGACATCCACCGATGCGAAGCTGGTGTGGCGTCGCTTCGAGGAGTCGTAGGGCGATATACGTACCAGGCGATGCACTCCCGCCTCGGCGCGCAGGTAACCGTAGGCGTACTGCCCCTTCACCTGAAAGGTAACATTACGGTAACCCGCCTGGTCGCCGGCCACCGCCGAGATAACCTCGAGTGAATACCCATTCTCCTCCGCCCAGAATCTGTACATGTCAAATAGTATCGATGCCCAGTCGCAGGCCTCAGTACCGCCTGCGCCGGCCGTGATCATCACTATGGCGTCCCTGGCATCGTGCTTCCCCGACAGCATCGCGAGCAGTTCAAGTCGCGCGAAGCTTCTCTGTGCGTCGCGCAGACCGCGCTCAATCTCCTCGGCGACACTCTGGTCTTCTTCCTCAAGACCGAGTTCAGCGAGTATCGCGAGATCATCGGCCTGTGATCGCAGTTCCTGCCACGGCTCTACTACATCACGCTGAATCGTGATCTGTTGCATGTGTTGCTGAGCGGCCTCCGGGTCATCCCAGAAGTTGGGGTCCTCGGTTTCGCGGGTCAGACGCTCAAGCTCTTCCTGCCTCCCCGCCAGGTCAAAGACGATCCCAGGCGCTGTTCACCTGTTCTCTCAGGGTTTCTGCTTGCTCGTGAAGTTCGGACAGCATTCGTGATTGCTCCTTCGGCAACTTACTTTGTGATCTTAAAGACCGACAAGACGCCCTGGAGTTTCGCCAGCCGGCAAATCCATCGCCGAATTAGTGGCTGACCATGGCGTGAAAAAGGATCGAAACAGGCTTCCACCAGGCCCGTGTGCGATGGCAACGCAAACGACCGGCCCACCAGATAATGAGCCGATCGCATTCCGCCGACGGGCTTGAGCGGGCGCAGCAGGTCCTGAGTGCGCGCCGGTCAGCCACTCGGCACGTTCGCTTTGTCGATGCAACAGTACTTGTACTTCTGGCCGCTGCCGCAGGGGCACGGATCGTTGCGCCCGGGCTCGTCCTCGGCCACGTAGGTCTGCCCCGTCTCGGTCATCTCGTCCGCCGCCTGCGTCATCGGGGTCTCAATCTCTCCATCGGGCTCCCCGGGCTGCTGCTCCTGAGCCCGGGCCTCCTGTGCCGCGAGATCAGGCGCGGCGGCCTGCTGAGCCTGCATGCCGTCGACAGCGACGGCCTGCTGCTCTGCCGCAACCTCGGTAAGCAGCACCGCTCGCGTGAGGTCCTCCGCGATACCCTGCATCAGAGCCTCAAACAGCTCATGCGCCTCTCGTGTGAACTCTATCAGCGGATCCTTCTGGCCGTAGCCGCGCAGATGGATGCCCTCGCGCAGGTAGTCCATGTCTTTGAGATGCTGCATCCAGCGCCGATCGATGATACGCAACAGCCAGGTGCGCTCGATCTCGCGCATCGTCTCCTCGCCGACCGTCTCCTCCTTGCGCTCGTAGAGCTGCCGGGCCCTTTCGCGGATCAGCGCCGACTGCGCTTCCCGGTCGCTTGAGACCAGTTCGTCTATAGCCACCATGCTTCCGAGTCCGGGCGCCATCTCATCGAGTGACGAATGGTAGCGCCGCAACCAGATATCCCGACAGATCTCCTCGATGGTTGTATGACGGTCGTAGGGATCAAGGTTTACTACCTCGCGCGGTGGCAGGGCGCTCTCAATGCCCGGCACCTCGGAAGCCTGCAACACCTCGGCCGCGGCCTCCTCGGTGAGTTCATCGTTGCGCTCGATCTCCCCGATGGCCGCAACAATCTGATCGGTCCATCGCACCGGGAGTTCAGGATCACCGAAGGTTGTGACGGCCGCGTCGACCGCCTCCTCGACCATTTCCAGCACGGGCTCTCGCAGGTCTTCACCCTCCAGCACGCGACGGCGCTGTTCGTAGATCAGAGCGCGCTGCACGTTCATGACGTCGTCGTACTTCAGAGTATTCTTGCGGATATCGAAGTTACGCATCTCGACCTTTTCCTGCGCCTTCTCGATCGAGCGTGAGACGATCTTCGCCTCGATGGCCTCTTCCTCCGGCCAGCCGCCCATCAGCATCCCGAAGCGATCGGGGGCGAACAGCCGCATCAGTTCATCCTCGAGCGCGACGTAGAAGCGTGATGAACCGGGGTCTCCCTGGCGACCGGACCGGCCTCTGAGCTGATTGTCGATCCGCCTGCTTTCGTGTCGTTCTGAGCCGAGAATGTGCAGGCCACCGATCTCCTTGACCCGCTCGTACTCTTCGGGAATGCGATCCGCGTCATCATCGTCCGGCTGTCCGCCCAGCACTATATCAACACCGCGACCGGCCATGTTCGTGGCGATGGTAACCGCGCCACGCCGTCCGGCCTCAGCGATGATCTGCCCTTCCCGCTCGTGCTGTTTGGCGTTGAGCACGTTGTGCGGTATGCCGTTCTCTATGGCGTCTTGCATGCGTTCAACGAAATGCTCGAACTCCTCCTCGGCGCGGTCGTCCTCCAGCGTGCCGACGATCTCCAGCATTCGCTCGAGATTCTCCCGCTTGAGAGCATCGGGTTCGATACCTATCTCGCGCAGGATGCGTACCACGTCCGTGCGCTTGAGTTGCTGAATCGGCGCGCGCAATGTGTCCAGGTACTCGTCGCGCTCCTGCTTCTGCAGGTCAACGAGTTCGTGATAGATCGCCATCTGCGCGATGCGCGCAAGTGCATGGAGATTGAGCCGCTCGGGGCTGAGGCGCGCTGCGATAAGCTCGGAGACCTCGACCGAGCGCGAGCCTACCAGCGTGGGCTGCTCGCGCACATAGCAGTCGATGATCTCATCAACAACTCCGCGGTATTTCGCCTCCGTGGTCTTGTACACCACATCCGGATGATCCTCGCGGATAACCGGCTCGTTGGTTGGGACAACGACGACCGGCATTCCGTAGATCGTGCGGAACTCATCCTCTTCGGTCTTCGCCGTGCCGGTCATTCCCGCGAGCTTGTCGAAGAGCTTGAAGAAGTTCTGATAGGTGATGCTGGCAACGGTCTGCCGGGCCTGCTGGATGCGCACACCCTCCTTGGCCTCAATCGCCTGATGGAGGCCGTCAGAGTAACGTCGTCCGGGCTGAAGGTGCCCGGTGAACTCGTCAACGATCATGACCTGTCCCTCCTTCACGACGTAATCGTCGTCGCGATGGAAGAGGCCGTGGGCCTTTAGCGAGTTCTGAATGTGGTGCTTGATCTCGATGTACTCAGGATGCTCGAGATTGTCTATGCGAAGCGCCTTCTCGATCTTCGCCTGTCCGGCATCGGTCAGCGCGACCTGGCGGAACTTCTCATCGATCCAGTAGTCGGCGTCCGGCTCGATCTTCCTGCCGTCAGGCCCTTCCTCAGGCTGCTCGCGAGTACCCTTGAGGCGACGGACAATCCGATCGATCTCCTCGTAGAACTGTTCCGACTGTTCCGGAGTGCCGGAGATGATCAGCGGTGTGCGGGCCTCATCGATCAGGATACTGTCAACCTCGTCAATGATGGCGTAGTGCAGATCGCGCAGAACGAGCCGATCGGGGTGAGCCGCCATATTGTCACGGAGATAGTCGAAGCCAAGCTCCGAGTTCTCCACGTAAGTGATATCCCGCTGGTACATGGCTCGACGTTCCTGGGATCTCATGCCGTGCTGGATGCTTCCGACGGTGAGGCCCAGAAACTCGTAAAGCCGGCCCATCCACTCCGCCTGCCAGCGGACCAGATAGTCGTTGGTGGTGACAAGGTGCGCTCCGCGTCCGGTCAGGGCGTTCAGGTACAAAGGCATGGTCGCGGTCAGGGTCTTACCCTCACCGGTCTTCATCTCGGCGACCTTGCCGTCGTGCAGGACGATTCCGCCCATAAGCTGTACATCGAACGGGCGCATGCCGAGCACGCGCCTGGATCCCTCGCGCACGACCGCAAAGGCCTCCGGCAATATATCGTCGAGCGTCTCGCCCTGCTCGAGCCGGTAACGGAAGTGATCCGCCCTACCCTGCAACTCACCGTCTGTGAGCTTCTCCATCGCGGGTTCGAGTTCGTTGATCGCCTCAACCCGGGGACGGAGCGCAGCAAGCTCGCGCTCGTTAGCATCAAATATTCGACGAACAAGTGACACTACCACGGTATCAAATGCCTCATTGACTGAGTAGTCTGATTACTCTCGATCATCTGCGGACTTCGGGCTATCGGCATTCTCGGCACGGTCTTCCCGGCCCCAGTAATCCGGCGGTCCCTCTTCCGCGCACCGCTGGGGTGGCGGCTCCTCGCTTCCGAAGAGTCCGTTTATCTCGATCCCGAGTGAGAGAAAATCGCCGGTATCGGAATAGCCCAGCGTGTAGGTCAGACAATGCTCTCGCCTGCGCAACTGGGCGCGCCAGGAACGCAACTCATTGCGGTCGAGATCGTACCGTCCCGCGAGGCGCACTCCCCAGTCAGGACCGAAGCGCAAGGCGCTTTCCGCGCTTAACTCTGTTTCAATGTCGATGTCGTCCCAGATGAAGGGCGAAGCGCCATCGGTCAGATGGTGTCTCAACTCCGCCGACCCACTCAGCCAGGGGGTCAGCGAGGTCGCGCCACCGAGACCTGCTCCGACGGTGCTGTAATGCGCTCCATCAGCGTACTCCGCGTGTGATCCTCTCACCCACCACCATGAAGTTCCCGGGGTGCCTCTACGCTCGGCTCCCCCGTGCAGCTTCGCCTCAAGCAACACCCGGTCATCAGATACCCCGGGGACATCGTCCTCGGCGTGCTGCCGGTAGTGCCCCAGAGTGATCCCGGCGCTGAGCCGTTGATCGGCGACGATATCCCAGCTTCCGTGCACTCCCACCTCAGGCAGGCGATCAAGCGAGACCACGTGATCGATGTCTTCGTAGTTGTTCTCGCGCACAGTCGCCCCGAAGCGTGTCTCCAGGTTTCCGACATCCGCAAGACCCCAGGCCCAAGCCTGAATACCCTTACGCTGTCTTAGCCCCAGCCCCGCCCGGCCGACAATATCCGCGGTCGGCTCACCGAGGACGAAGCTCCATCCGAGACGCAATCCCTCCCGATCTGTGTAACCTGGAACCGGAAGCAGTTCCGGAGCCTCCTCCGCTCCGACCGCGACCGAGTGCCTGAGCCCCGGGATCAGCGGAATACGTACTCCGTAGAGCCTGATTCCTCCACCTTCAACGACGATCTGCTCGGCCTCGGTGTTCCAGCGGAGGCGGTTCACCTCCAGCGCGTAGTGGGGGTTCGCCCGATCACAGGTCGTAAATCGCGCGTCAACAAGATAGACGACTTCGTCCTCCCCCGTGATCTCTCGCGCGTAGGCGTACCCACAGACCTCCGCATCGACCAACTCGGTCAGCGGGGCCATCAAGGCCGCCTTCCGCACCGAGTACCTCGCAGTCGTAGTGTCATAGAAGGCCGATTCCCCCTCGAGCACCCCGCGAGGCGTGACGATGCGCACGTCACCGATCAACTCGAAGCGCCCGCGGGAGAGATCCCCCTCGATGCTCTCGGCGTTAAGACGAACGAAGCGCGTGGGATCGTCAACCACCTGGCTGTCAACACGCGCATTGCCTCGAAGACTTACGAGCCTGCGATCGTACGAGAAATCTACCTGATCGGCGTCGAGTGTCGCAGTCACTCGCTCCGCGCAGACGCGAGACGAGGACACAAGAAGCATAAGCGCTGCGAGGGAGACCGCGAGAACAGAGTGCCGAGTCACGAGAAGATGGACGAATGATCTGTCGGCCGACAATGCCGGAAGTGTACTCTTCAGCGATCTCGCCTTTTCACTCGAACTACCCGTCTGTCACAGTGCTTCCACGCGCCGAAATTATAACACACGCCCCGATATGCGGGCAAACGTCGTGGTTGGCCGAGGCGGCCTGTCGCTGGCCATGGAGAGACGCAATGGTGAGACCGGTGGGGGCCGTTTCGTGTGTTCCGCATCCACGGACACATCACCGTTCGTCTCCAATCCTGCAAACAGGCACCGGATATTGGAACACTGCGTGTCTTCTGCGTGAAGCTGGGTATACTATCTGTGAGCGCGATTGCTCCTCCCGGGGAAAGGGCGGTTACAAGTGACCGTCCGGAGGGACGCTCAGGGAGGTGGACACTGTGCTGACGACAAGGTGGACGACGCTCGGCCCACCGACCGGGCCAACGGTAGCATTTCTGCGAGGGGTAGGTCAGGTTCGCATCACTCAGGATGACGTCGATCGATACGGAGAGTCGTATCTTGAGGATGATCCTGAGCTGCTGCTCGAGCGAGTGATGGACGATCCTGAGGCGAGGTATCGGATCTCCGGGCCGGTCCCGAAGCCGGCAGACAGCAGGCCGAAGCGAGTTGCGGCAGATACAAGGCCGCAACGCAGCCGGTCACGCGGCTGGCTTGCCCGGCTGTTCGGCGGGTGAACGTTACGGTCACACAGATTCGTCGCACCCCCGCGACAGCGCCTGCGCTGTCGGCAGGGGATGAACGTGTTCGATTTCCTCCGCCGGAGAAGGATTCGCCCGCTCTGTCCGGAAGGTTTCTTCGACGTGGTGTCTCTGGCGCGCCGACAGCCCCGAGGGCGCGCCCGGAAGGCAAACAATTGACGGAGGTGGCACGAAGATGTCGGCGGAGAAGATCGGATGCGCGATCCACGGCGCCGGATGGGTGGCTGATGAGCACATCAACGCGTACATGGCCGACCCGCGCGCCGAGGTGGTGGCAGTTGGCAGCAGACGGGAATCGAGCGCTCGCGCGGCGGCGGAGAAGGCAGGACTGTCCGATGCGGCTATCTACACTGATCTCGACGAGCTACTTGCTGACGCCCGCGTGGATGCTGTCTCGATTACCGGCCCCAACGACGTTCACGTCGAGCACGGCGTGAAGTGCTGCGAGGCCGGCAAGCACTTCGTGATGGAAAAGCCCGTAGCGATCGATGTAGCCGGTCTGCACGAGTTGCGCGACGCCGTACGCGAGTCCGGCGTTCGTACGGTGGTGAGCTTCTGCCTGCGCTGGAACCCATCGCTGCTCAACACCGCGAAGCTGGTGCAGGAAGGTGCGATCGGCGAGGTATTCTACGCGGAGGCGGACTACTGGCACGGAGTCAGTGACTGGTACAGCGGCTGGGAGTGGGCGCGCACCGTGGCCTCGGGCGGATCGAGCTTCCTCTTCGGCGGCTGTCACGCAGTAGATGCGATCCGCTGGCTTACCGGCTCGGACATCGTGGAGGTCTCCGGCGCATGTGCGGGTGGCTGGGATGAGCGCTACGAATACCCTGCCACCGTAGTCGGCACGGTGAAGTTCGCCTCCGGCGCTATCGGCAAGATCTCCTCATCGGTTGACTGCGTCATGCCCTATCAGTTCAACATCGACCTGATGGGCGACGCGGGGGCGATTCGTGATAACCGTGTTTACTCTGTTGAACTGCTTCCGGAGCAGTCGGGTTGGGCGGAGGTGCCCGCAATTCTCCCCGACTCAGGCGATGTCTCACACCATCCCTTCCAGGGCGAGATCACCCACTTCCTCGACTGCATCGAAAGTGGCGAGGACAGTTACGTGGACATCGAGGACGCGGTAAACACCCATGAGGTCTGCTTTGCTATGGACAGATCCGCGGCTGAGGGTGGCGTGACCATAAAGCTGCCGCTCGGGGAATGACGTCGAAAAGCGCGATGGACACAAGGCCATATGGCCCTCTCAGGCGACTTTCGGTGACGCTGCCTGCGGAGCAGCTAACCTGAACGCTTCGATCGTTTCGCCGATTACGCTTTCCATTCATGCCTCGCCGGTCGCAGCCCCGCGGGCGGCCTCCGGCGAGGCTTCCCGCTCTGCCCGGGGCTCCTCTCAGCGTGGACAACGCGAGGAGGATCAGGCGAAACGAGTTGACCGGGGTTAATTCGGGCCCTGATAATCACCTGCGGAGGTGCTCGAGCCGCTTCTGCGCGGCGCCGAGTTCACAATCCGCCACGGTGCCGATCAGGCTGGAGAGTTTCCCGGCAGCTAATTCACACCTCCTTTCTTCGACAGGTGGTCCCGGCATTGGTGCAAAAGCTCCCTGTCGCAAATCAGCATATGTCCGAATCCTGACCTCCGCGATGCAGGCGTTGAGTGCCGGGTGGTCGGCCAACCACAGCAGCACTATACTCCGGAGCTGTGGCCCCGCGAGCGCCCGCGCCGGCTTTACACCTCTTTCGTGCCCGTGCTATAATCGCCCGCGGTGCGCAATCCTATGCGAATACTCGGGATCGATACAGGCCTTGCGGATACCGGCTACGGCATCATCGATGCCGAGGATAACCTGTGCCGAATCGTTGAGGCGGGTGTCATCAGCACCAGCGCCGACGACGACATAGCCACTCGCCTGTACAAGATACACGAGGCGCTCATGGGGATCATCGACGAATTTGCAGTCGATAGAATCGTGGTCGAGGATCTCTATGCAGAGTACCCGCACCCCCGGACCGCAATCATGATGGGCCACGCGCGGGGAGTAATCATCCTCTCCGCGGCACAGTGTGCGATCAAGGTGGAGAGCTACGCCGCCTCGATGGTAAAGAAATCCCTCACCGGCAACGGTAGAGCGTCGAAGGATCAGGTGCGTCAGATGGTCGTCAGCATACTCAAGCTCACCGAGCCTCCCACGCCCGACCACGTGTCAGATGCCCTCGGTCTCGCAATCTGCCACGCCCGGCCCAACCGGCGCAGGAGAGAGATGGTGGGATCCGACAGCGGGTCGCGTGGCCTCCCCCCGGCGGTGGCAAAGGCCATCGCGAAGGCACGAGGTGAAAACGAGTGATCCGTTTCGTGCGCGGCGAGCTTGTGGCGGTCGAAGAGGGCTCGGCGGTCATCGATGTCGCCGGAGTGGGGTACGAGGTGAGCATCTCCCCTCCCTTCGAGCAGGTTCTGCGCGACCGCGGCGCAGGCTCCACTGTGAAAATCTTCACCTACCATTGCGAACGCGGCGGCGCCGCAGGCAGCGGGACGCCGATGCTCGTGGGCTTCGAGAGTGAACTGGAACGTCGCTTCTTTGAAGAGCTTCTCACGGTACATCAGCTTGGCCCCGTGGGCGCGTGTAAGGCGATGGCCATGCCGGTGGGCACGATTGCGAAGGCGATCTCTCTCGGTGATGAGACTGCGCTCAAGCAGCTTCCCGGTGTGGGCAAGCAGCGCGCGCGAGACATGATCAGCAAGCTGCAGGACAGGATGGAGCCATACCTCGCCGCCGGTGAGGAGATCCCAGAGCGCGAAGCGCCTGATGGGCTGACCGCCGAGGCGCTGGCGATTCTCACCCAACTCGGCCTCTCCCAGTCCGAGGCGATCGAGCGGATCGGCGCGGTACGCGAGGATCAGCCGGAGCTTACCGAGGCCGATGAACTCGTCCGCGCAGTCTTCCGCAGGAAATAGCTCGACACATAACCCTACCCGGCTGGAGGCCTGAAGTTTGGCTGACGATGGAGCGCGCCGGCGGCTGGTCGGCGCAGAAGCAGAGGATGAAGAGCAGGGTACGATGGCGCACCTGCGCCCACGTACGCTGGCCGAGTACGATGTCGGCCAGCGGCGACTGATCGACGGCCTGCGAGTGGCAATTGATGCGGCTCGCGAGCGGGGCGATGTTCTCGACCATGTACTGCTCGACGGCCCGCCGGGTCTCGGGAAGACCACGCTGGCGCACATCATCGCCAACGAGATGGGCGGCGAGTTCCAGCAGCACTCAGGGCCCGCGCTCGAGCGCGCCTCCGACCTCGTCGGCCTGCTCACGAATCTCGACCGCGGAGACATCATGTTCATCGACGAGATTCACCGCCTCCCGCGCGTGGTCGAGGAGTACCTTTACTCAGCGATGGAGGACTTTCGCATCGACTTCGTGGTGGACAGCGGCCCCTACGCCAAGACGATCCCGCTGGAGATCGAGCCGTTCACGCTGGTCGGAGCAACGACGCGCGCGGGACTGCTCACGCCGCCGCTGCGGAATCGCTTCGGGATCTTCCACCATCTTGACTTCTACACTCCCGAGCAACTCCAGAGAATCGTGCATCGCTCCGCAACGATCCTCGACGTGGAACTGCAGGAGGGCGGAGCGACGCAGATCGCGTGCCGCTCACGAGGCACCGCGCGCGTGGTGAACCGTCTGTTGCGCCGGGTGCGCGACTACGCGCAGATCATGGGCGATGGATACATCGACGAGGAGATCGCATGCGAGGCGCTCGACGCGCTTGGGGTGGACAGGCAGGGGCTCGATGACCTCGACCGCAAGTACCTGCGGGCCCTGATCGACTACTACGGCGGTGGCCCCGCAGGGGTGAACGCGCTTGCCGCGACACTTAACGAGGAGACCGACACGCTCGAGGACGTGGTCGAGCCATATCTGCTCAAGATCGGCTTCGTGATCCGAACGCCGAGGGGGCGCATGGCCACCGAGCGAGCCTACGAGCACCTGGGTGTTTCCGGCAGCCCGCCCGAACGGCCGAATACACAGGGCAACCTGCCGCTGGAGTGAGACATTCTCTCGTCGTCCTGATCGACGATCGCTATTCGGAGGAACAAGATGACCTTCACCATCCTTGGAACCGCCGCCGCCGAGGGCTGGCCCGCCATCTGGTGTCCGTGTGAGGCGTGCGCGGAAGCCCGTGAGCGCGGGGGCAGAAACATCCGCCGCCGCGCCGCCTACCAGCTCGGAGATCGCATCCACGTGGACCTCGGGCCAGATACGTTCGCGCAGATGCTGGAGTTCGGCCTGGATTATGTGCCGATGGAGCACCTGCTGATCACGCACTCACATGGCGATCATCTGCAGCCGCAGGAACTGGGTTACCGCCGCGAGGGCTTCACCTCGCGGCCGGGCGGCGTGATTCTAAACGTCCACGGTAACGAGCATGTGAGGCGCAGGATCGAAGGTCGCAGCCTTGACCTTGAAGACTGCTTCGTGCGGTTGGTGCCTGTCACACCGTTTGAAGCGATGGACCTCGGTGAGGGCGTGATCGCTACGCCGCTACTCGCCGATCACGCCGGAGATGACGATGTTGCGGTCAACTATCTGTTCGAGCGAAACGGCCGGGCACTGCTGCAGGGCAACGACACCGGCTGGTGGCCCGAAGAGACGTGGGAGTTCCTGGCGACGAGGTCTATTGACATCGCACTGATAGAGTGCACCTACGGCCCCAGGGAGGGTGCACGCCACCATCTCGGTGCAGGCGAAGTAGTCGAGGTGCGCGATCGTCTGCTGAAGATCGGCGCGCTGACGGACCGGTCACAGGTGATAGCCACTCACTTCTCACACAACGGTGGTATGCTCCACGAGGAACTTGAGCAACTTTTCGCCCCTGACGGTATCGATGTCGCGTTCGACGGTATGAGGCTCGAGCTATGAGCGCACGCCGTGAACGAAAATGACTCGAACCGCGTCATCAATGAACAGCAGGTAGTAGTTCACACGAGGCAGCGAACCCCGCTATTTCTCTCGAACGTTTGCATGACTGCGAT
Source organism: candidate division WS1 bacterium (assembly GCA_003566775.1). Taxonomy (GTDB): domain Bacteria; phylum Armatimonadota; class Zipacnadia; order Zipacnadales; family UBA5352; genus UBA5352. The sequence goes on along the minus strand of PXBW01000033.1, from coordinate 3,752 downwards.
AGATTGACCGCCCTCGCACATGCAGGCTGCACGTTCCGGAGGCAACTCCCGCGACACAGAAGTGTCGTGGTATATTCAAGATCAGGAGGAACACATGCTGACGAACAGAGAAGGTTTTACGTTGATCGAGTTGTTGGTGGTGATCGCAATCATCGCCATCCTTGCCGCGATACTCTTCCCGGTATTCGCGCGGGCGCGTGAGCGAGCGCGCCAGACCTCATGTCTCTCGAACGTGAGGCAGCTCACCACGGCGTTGATGATGTACGCGCAGGACTACGACGAGACCCTTCCGTATGCATGCCGCTGGGGACCGGACGATAACGTCCGCGAGTGGCACGAGTATCTGCAGCCTTACATAATGAACGAGCAGATATTGGTATGCCCCAGCCAGGCCGGCCGTTCGCTCGGATATGGATGGAACTGGCAGAATTTCGGCTACCGGACTGCTGCCGGCGGATTCAGTCGAAACCCCGGACGGACTCTTGCCGAGATTGAACAGCCATCGGAGACGATCATCATCGGTGACAACCCCGACGAGGGCCAACGCGCCGCGGGAAGCCGCTGGATCTACGGCCCCGACCAACAGGATCCAGACGGCAACTGGACCGATGATCCGGCTCTCGCGAACGTTGCCCGCCGTCACAACGAGGGTGGCAACTACGGCTTTGTCGATGGTCACGCGAGGTGGGTGGCGGCGATGACCGCCGCAGGCGAGGAAGATATTTGGACCGTGGACTGAGCCGTGTAACGCGTTGCATAACAGTCTGACCAGGGGCGCGGGCGGCCACACTGCCCGCGCCCTTATCACACGGGCCGATGCGGAGCCACCGGCCTGTCGCAGAGGCGTGAGTCTGATGAAGTGTCTCCTCAGGCTGCATGAACGACGTATTACCTGATGTCATCAAGGTGACCTCAACGCGAATGTCGAATACTTCGTTCCTGCCGTAGTGTTCGGTGAAACCGGCCTGTATCTCTGCCGGATGGCCGTAGGACTATGTTGTGGAGGAAAATCATGAAACTTCTCGCATGTACACTGCTTGTTGCTCTGACCGCGTGCGGCTTCGCACAGGACGCAGAGACGCTGCTGCACAGTTGTGAAAGCATCGACGGCATCACGGTGGACGTGGGTCGGGCCTGGCCCGACACTGTGCTGGAGATCTCGAACGATGAGAGGTTCATCACCCGGGGAGACACCTCGGTACGCGTTTTCACTATCTCACCTGAGACCGCCACGGGCAACAGTTACCTCGCGATCGACATAGAGATCCCTTCCACCGATTTCTCAGGCACGCAGTTGACGCTTGACGCCGGCACCTCAACCCCCGATGAATCGCGGGCCTTCTACGTCCGCGGCTATAACGAAGCCGATGAGACGGTACTGAGCTGGATGAGCTGGGCAGGTGTGCTAAGCGATGAGATGCGCACCTTCGAACTCTATCCAACCACCAGCCGCAGCGGTCTGACGTGGGAGGATCAGGTGGTGGACACGGATGACCTCTCCGGCGTGGTCAAGCTGCGCATCTATACCGGTACGAGCAACGCGGGTGCCGCCTTCGATATGTTCGTGGATAATATTCGCGCAGAGGAGGTAGATCTGAATCTGTTTGCGGATATCACTGAGCCGCGAACTCTGCATCTCGATACTGTTCTGGTTGAGGATGGCGAAGCGCGCGCGCTGATTGTCACCCCCGATGACGAGGAGTGGCGAGAGGTCGCCGAGGAGCTTGCTGCCATCATAGCCGAGGCCAGCGGGGCGAGCCTGCCCATAGAAACTGCGGAGGATGCGGACAATGAGCGCCTGGCCGGGACCAACGCGATCATCCTGGGCAGCATCGTCAACAACATGGCGTTGCTTCATCCGTACTCGCACCAGCTCACCTTCAGCGACGGCGTCTATCCCGGCGATGGTGGCTATGAGGTTCGCTCGGTGCACGATCCATGGGGCACCGGTCACAACATCATTGCCGTGGGAGCCTCGGACATCCCGGGTGCCCGCGCGGGGCTCGAGGCGCTCGAGCCCTACCTGGAGCCGGGAGAGACGCTTGTGTTGCCGCGAGTGCTGGAGGTCGAACTCACCGGTGACGCACTGGCTTCGTGGGAGCGCTTCTTCACGATGGACCTCGACGAGGAATGGGTGCAGAGCACTCGTGAGAACTGTGAGCAGCATCTCGAACGTGCAGGCACCCGCGGGCTGTTCTCAAGAGCGCAGACGCAGGGCCTGCACTATGCGCTGACAGGACGTGATGAGTACGCGGAGATGTACGTCTGGATGATCCGCCGCACCTACGAATGGTATCTTACTGATCCGGACGTCTACGGTGGACCATGGGGAATGGACTCGGATTTCCATATATATCGGAATATCCCGGCCTGGCAGAATGTCGAACACTCACCCGCGCTGACTGATGAGGATCGCTGGGAGATCACGCGGATACTCTTCCAGTGGGTGAGTGAGGTGGCGCCGCGAAAGACCGCGAGTCCGACGCACAGGCGCGTCAGGCACAACCATCAGACTTTCCCGGCGCTCGGTCTGCTCTACGCCGGCCATTACTTCAGCCGCTATTACGATGCCTTTGAGGGCGATTACTGGATCGAACTCGCGGATGGAACCTTTCAGTACCAGCTTCAGGCAACCAAACCGCACTGTGACTGCAATACTTACGAGTGGCTCACGCTCAACCACGTGATGACGTACTGTATGGCGCGCCCGGACCTGAGTTACTTTGAGAGCGGCCATGCGCGTGTCAATGCAGATTACGCGGTGATGACCATGAGCAATCTTGGCTATCAGGTGCCGTTTGGGGATGTGGGTGGCTGGTCACCGCTCGGCACAGAGCTTCGCATCCTGCGCATGGCGGAGTGGTACTACCGCGATGGCCGCTATCAGTGGGCAATCGACCGGAAGATGCAGGTGCGCCCCCGTCCGGAGATCTCAAGCTTCTCGATGGGCTCAGATCATCAGGCGGTGAAGCCGACACACCTGCTCGGAGCTGCGGCTCTCCCCCTAGACGGCCTGTGGTACGACAGCTTCAGCGGCGAGGACCATGTGCCGCGCGACCACGCCTTCGATAAGATAGCCTTCCGCTCAAGCTACGATCCTGAGGCGGCCTACCTGCTCCTCGGCGGGCTATCGGTCGGTGGACATGGGCACATGGACGGGAACGCTGTGCTACAGTGGACCGAGCACGATCGGGTCTGGCTTGCGGATGCAGACTACATCAAGTCACTGCCGAAGTACCACAACAGCGTGCTGGTGTTGCGTGACGGACAGTCGGAACCGATGCCCGGATTCTGCGAGCTTGAGAATCTGGTCAACCTTGAGACTGTGGATGCTTCACAGAGCGTGGTGCGCGAGTATGCGGGCGTTGACTGGCATCGCAATGTCATTCGACTGAAGGATCGCATGTTCGTGGTTGCGGACAGAATGGTTGCGGTTGAGCCTGGAGAGTACAGTTTCCGCGCGATCTGGCGGACACTGGGTCGCACCGAGTTAACCGGCTCCACGCTACACGTCGAACAGACCGGGAAACATGCTGCGATCGCGATGCCTGCCGACACCCGGTGCATCATAAGCCCGGATGAGGCCACCAGCGGGAACTGGGACAGCTACCCTCACGCCGAGGACACCACCGTGCAGTCAATGCAGGGGATCATCAACGCGAACCTCGAGGCTGGTGAGCAGGTGGTGATCTTCACGGTGCTGCACTCGGCGGGTGAGGAGCCCTCACAGGTACATGTGCGGCGCATGACGG
>PXBW01000275.1 GCA_003566775.1 candidate division WS1 bacterium | reverse complement strand
TGGACGCGGAGGGGGCAGTGACCGCTGTGAGCGGTCGAGTTGCCCTCGAAGAGAAGCTCAGTTGAGTCACGCAGGTGGAGCATGTCGCCGCGTGGTCGATCGGCGCTGAGCAGGTTGTCCAGGATACGCACCTGAGTCGAGTCCACCACGAGCATCGTCCTCGGATTGCGACGCATCTCGCAGCCTGTGATGATGATCTGACTCGAGTTGGCGATTGTACCCCAGTTTGCCTGGGCCTGACCATCAACGAAGAAGTCCTCAATGACAATATGCTCGCGATCATCTATGCGGATGATCTCCTGGCGCTCGACCGGAACAAGTCGTGCCGCGCGGAACTCGGCCGAGCGATACGTAATCGGCGCGTCCGCCGTCCCGCTGTTGACCGGGTTGATCTGACCTGCGTATTCTCCGGGCAGGAAGATCGCGGTGTCCCCGGCTTCCAGTGCCTCGTTTGCGCGCTCGATGCTCTCCCACGGCGCGTCCGCGGTTCCTGCTGCCTCGTCATCTCCGTCGGGGGAGATGAAGTACTCCGCGCCGAACGCCATGCTGGATGTCAACATGACGATCAACGCGGTGATTATCAGTACCTTCGAACGATGCATCCATGCACATCCTTTCTCTGATCTACGCTGTCTGTTGCATACCAATACAAACGGTGGATGCCGACCTTGCCACCGGTTACACTCCTCTCGCCCGGCCGGAGGTCGGAAGCTCCGCTGCGGCTATCCCAGGTGAGGTAGTCTGGCGGGACACCTGCATTATTGAGACGAGTGCGCGTAAGGGCTTGTTTGCCGCTGAGCGCGCGGGCTCCGCTTCACTCTCAGCTATCGCTGCGTCTCAAAGCCGAACGGGTTCGTCAGGGTCAGGCCGCCCTCTGTTTCTATCTCGGCGCGCGCGTACGACCCTATGCCCTCCACCTCGCGGTAGGAGAGCGTCGGGCCGACCTGCACGACCTCACCGTCTGAGATCCACCTATATGCCTCGTCGGTCGCTGCCTCACCATCGATTGTGGCTCGTATGGTTATGATGCCCGCTCCGGCATCATGCGTGATCTCCTCGATGCGTGGTGTGCCCTCGCCGGTTCGCAGCCGGATCGTCGAGGATGAGAAGGCTCCCGTCTCGGTGGCCCGGCGGAGACTCTCCAGGTTGGCCTCAGGCGCAAAGAACGTCATCCAGTCGCTCCCAAGGCGCCCTATGCTATGCATGTCATCATTGGCGAAGCCCCAAACAGGACGCTCCGGCATCAATTCGGTCAGGATCCGATCCCATAGTTGGCGATCGAGCCCGTACTCCCCGGCCGGGCGCCCTTCGTTAGTCACCTCGAGCCCCACCAGGTGCGGATGCCGCTGGAAGAGTTCTACATAGCCATAGCCTTCCATAGCCTCATCCGGCACGTGATCCATCACCGGGGGAGTGGCGAAGCGCAATGAGCCGGTGGACACCCCTTCACGCTCGAGAGCTTGTGGAACCTCTTCGACCTGCTCGGGGGTTGTCTCGGGTGTGAGGATCGCAGCATGGAAGGGGCCGCCGGCATGCCCGGCGGTGTCTGCGAAGCCGGCTTCATCAAGCGCCTCGAAGGTGTGCTGCAACAGCAGTCCCTCCGATGACGGCGCCGCGTCAGCGTCGGGCACCGCGCCATCGTGGAGCTGCGCGATCTCCTCGGCAGAGAGCGCTCGCGTCCAGAGACGCACATGATCGAGATCGCCTATCAGAATCGTCCCGCCGCGCCGATGGTCGCGGGCGATGAAGTACGCATCACCATGGAGGTCGTAGGCCCCGGCCGGATCCTCGACCTCTCCCAGTAGTTGGCCGTCGAGGAACAGTTGCGCCGTGTCTCCGCGCCGAACCCCCGCAAGATGGTGCCATTCCCCATCGCGCGTGTCGATATCGAGTTCATCGGCGGAGAGATTCATGTCCAGTGTCGTGCCCTCGGTCGGCTGTGCATAGAGGCGGACGTGATTCTCGCGGTGAAGCTCCAGGTTCAACGCGCCGCGGTCGTCCGGGGAGTAATTCCCGATCAGGATGTGTCTCCGCTGATCGGTCGTGCGAAACCACGCCTCGATGGTGAAGTCACCGCGTGTGACCTCACGCAAAGTGGGGCGCATCTCCATCTGAAGGCCCGGAGCATAGCCGTATTCGCGGTTCCAGTGTAGAGCGGGATGACACAACACACCCAGCCCATCTGCCTCTGCCAGCGCATCCATTACCTCGTCAATGTCGCGCGAGGGATGCTCGAACTCGGCGAAGAGGCTCAGCGCGTGATGATGACGAGAGAGTTCGTTGCCCGGAATCGCGACCATGCCAAGCTCCTCCGGCGAGCGCCCGAAGTCCTCCCACGGCCATGTGCAGAGGTTGTGATCGGTAATCGCCAGCGCGTCATAGCCGCGCTGATGGTACTCGTCGATGACCACAGGCGGATCCATCCGACCGTCGCTTTCGGTCGTGTGGCAATGAAGGTTGGTGCGAAAATGGCCCGTCGTCTCCCAGTCGATGCCCTCGTAGGGGTTGACCACGAGCGTTGCCTGCGCAACTGCCATTGACATGGAGAACATGACCAGCAATGCGGCCGTCATCAGCGTTCGGAGCGTAGCCCGCCCGGTACTCACTTGCTCTGTCATCATCAGTCCGTCCCTTCGGTTTGGTATTGTGCATTGCGGCTCCGACATTTCAACGCTCATCCAGGACACCGGCTCGCGCCGCCGAGAGGAGAATAATGGGTGCCTGGCGGGCCTGCCGCTCCTCATCCATTCCGAGGAAGTGCGTCAGTGCGAGTTCATGCACCCTCGGCTCCCACTCGGCAAGCTGCACGAAGCCCGCCATCAGTGGAGTGAATCGGTAGGGCTCTTCCCCCTGTACATTGCGCGCCATCATTGGATCTTCCTCGTCCTGATTCCACATGACGCGCAGCCAGGTATTCACGAAGCGCTGCATATCCTCATCGGTGAAGATCACGCCTCGATGTGTCGCCTCCACCGCCAGAGTGATATCGATATTAGCATAGTTGGTGGTCTCGATGAACATGCTTCCCGCCTCACCATGCTCCATCCAGTTCCAGTAACGCCACACGTAAGAGTCATCTTCCTCGTCAAGCTCGAGGTGATTATGGAAGTACCGGACCATCTGCTCGGCGCGTTCTGCCATCAGCGGATGGGCGCCGTCCACGTCCTTGAGTACCAGCCAGACTCGGGCGATCTCGGCGTACTGGTTATGAGGGATGATCCGGTTGGGGAAGCGATTGGTTATTCGTGGCTCCGAGCGATAGGCGCCACCGAGTTCGCCCATGTCCAGCCAGTCCCGCTCATTCTTCTCGAATATGTTGTGGTTTATGAAGTGCAGGAACTCGTCGGCATCGTCCCCGAACCGCTCCTGCAGGTCAGGGCGCGACCTTACCACCTCGATGAAGCGCGCTACCGGGTAGGTCACGATGCCCTGGCCGACGATGTAGCGAGCCTGGTGCTGCGCCTCACTCCGCATCAGAAAGCGGTCGCCCTGATGGGTCTCCCCGCTCACAGTGAGGGTGAAGGGCTCTATGATGTCGATCTCGGTTTCTGTGCCGTCATGCTCCAGGCCATCGGCGATGATCTCGTGGGTCGTCCAGTCGATGATGCGGAACCGTTCAGCGCTCTCAATGAAGTCAATCATGTACGTGTGCCCGGTCGCCTTCGGCGCCTCATCGACGCCCCTGATTCGTTGAAAGTCCGGATCGATCCGGGCATCGGAGACGTTGTGGAGTCGATCAGTCCACGCCACGGCCGCCGAGTAACGATCTGTGTACCAACTCAGGTAGCCATCGCCCTCCGGGTCGGACGCCGTGTCCATCATTCGGTGAAAGTGCTCGCTGATCTTGCCGAGCCAGTACGGGTCTTCGGTCGCCTCCCACATATGCAGGTATGAGTTGATTATCGGGCCCTGGCCCCATGCGAGCGTCGCGGCGCTCGTGGCCTCGGAATATCCTCTACCCTCGTTCAGGCTCATGTCATGCTCACGATAGGCCTCGGCCAGTGCTGACACGTCAAGCTCGGCGATTGCGCTTATTGGGGCGATCATAGCTGCCGACATCACCAACGTCGTAACGAGAACAGGACGCATTTCCGATCACCTCTGAATGCCTGCAAGATGCTCGCGAACCAGAACTGGACTCGACATGTACCTATTTCTTCATACAGGAGGCCGATTACTCCTTTAAGCTGAAGAACTGCCGCGAACAGCCTTCGGCGGGAATGCCGAAGATGATTCCGGACAGGTCGCGGCGAACTTACTCACCGCAATTGGGCGATGCAATCAGATGCTGCTCCACATCGGGGGAGGCGACAGTAGATGAACAAGCCGATACTCATGATTCCGGGCCCCGTCGATCCGCCCGCTGAAGTGCTTCGCCGGTGCGGGATGCCGGTCTTCCCTCACTACGAGGGTGACTTCCCCGCATTCTACCACCGGCTGACTGAGAAGATGAAATATGTGTTCGGCCTCAGCGACGGCAGGGTGCAGATTCCCGGCGGCAGCGGGACTACCGCGGTCAACATGATGCTGGCAAGTCTCTGCACACCTGAGGACTCGGTATTAGTGATCCACAACGGCAGCTTCGGCGATTACGCACAACGCAACCTCGACTGCATCGGCGTGCCGAATTCAGCGGTGTACGCAGAGCACGGCAGCGTGGTCGATCCTGAGGCGGTGCGCGAGAAAATGCATAGCGGCAACCACGGGTTCATCTACGCGACTCACAACGAGAGTTCGACTGCGGTGCTAACTCCGCTCAGGCCGCTGGGCGAGATCGCGCGGGAGTTCGATGCCCTTCTGCTGGTGGATGGTGTCTCCTCCGTCGGCGGCGCGGTCATCGACATGGATGGCTCCGGTGCAGACGTCGTCACCGGGGCGTCGCAGAAGTGCCTTGAGCTTCCGCCGGGCCTTGCGCCGGTGGCGATAGGCCCCCGCGCGTGGGATTACATGCGAGAGATGGATAACCGCAGCGTGCCCTACGTTCTGGACTTCATGCTCTGGGAGTGGTCTCTCGAGGAGCGAGGAGACAATCATCCCGGGCTCACGACCAGCCCGACGACCATGCTTTACGCGCTCGACTGGATGGTGGAGCGGATCCGGGAGGAGGGTATAGAGGCGCGTCAGGAGCGCTTCCAGGCCGCCGGCCGGCAGCTCAAGGATGACCTCGCCGGTTTCGGCTTCACAGCCCCGGTGGATCAATCCTGCGCCTCACCCGTCCTCACTGAGTTCATCATGCCCAAAGGAATGTCTGCAGCCGACTTCCGATCGTACTGCATGACCGAGCACAACCTCATGCTGGGCGGCGGCAGTCGCAGCAATTCTGACGGTGGGATCATCTCCTTCCGGATCGCGCACTTCGGACGTGCCGCGGAATCTGAGCGCACCGAACTGCTCGTTCGGATTGCCCGGGAGTTCATCAGCAGCCGAATGACGTGAGATTCGGGCCTGGCCAAAGGATCGGGGCCCCTACACCCGGAAGAACCCTGCACAGACAGTGACGTCGACAAACTATACGGGCCGATGCAACCACCCGACATTGAGGAGGACACGCCCATGTTTCCCGCAGCAATTCGCGGCCCCCTGCGGTCTGCTCTGCTGCTGATCGGTCTCGCACTCGGTGCCGTCACTGTGGCTGCCGATCAGGAGCCACTTTACGAATCGTTCGATGACGGTGTCCCGCACAATTGGGTATCCAGTCGCGAGGGTGCGCTGAACACCAGCGACCTCCACTACAAGCACGGCACGCACTCGCTGCGCTGGGACTTCCGTTCCGGCGACACCATCGAGGTAGCTGCGGACCTCGGTGACGTGGGACGTTATGGCGGGTACGGTGGCACCTACTCCAAGGCCACCTTCGGCCTCTGGCTCTACTGCCGCGAGCCAGTGGACGGCGCCATTCGTTTCGACTTCCGAACCGGCGAGGAGACCGACGCCTGGTTCGAGTTCCCACTGGACTTCACCGGCTGGCGCCGTGCTCACCTTAAGTACACCACCGATCCACACCCCCATCATGTCGGCACCCGGTGGGACGTTGAGTTCGAGGGCCAGGTGCAGCCATCAACCGATGGCATCGTGCTCATCGCTCCAGAGGGAATCGACGAGGGCACCGTCTTCATAGATCTGGTGGTGTACAACGGCCTGCTCGACTATCGCCGCCAGCATCTACCCTCAGATTACTCGTGGGAGCCGGCGCATCCGGATCCAGCGCTCTTTCCGCTTCCCGAGCAGGTGACAGAAGCCGAGAGCGAGGGCATCGAGTATCTCGGCGAGAGAATCGACACGATGGTCGGTGGGACAGGCGACGTCAGCGGGGAGCATCTCGCCGGACTCCGCGAACGTATGGAAGCCCTTAATGTGGTGCGTGATGAGCAGGGCATCCGCGGCCGTCCGGTCGTGCATAACCGCTGGAGGGAGTTCTACGCCGGGATCGAGGATGTCACTCCTGCCGGCGAGGTCGCGGATCTCATGCTGGCGCTGGCACGCGCATTTCACCGTACGGAGGACGCGGCAATGCGGGAGGAGATCGCGGGATGGTACTGCCTGCTGGCCGAGCATCTGCAGGACCAGGGAATGACCCCGGGCAGTGGCTTCTCGTGGGGCTGGTATGATGGTCGCAACCTCGGTGAGGCGAACTACCTGATGCGCGCTCCGCTGCGCGAGCGGGGCCTGCTCGACTGGGCGGCCTCGTACCTCGATTACTCCTACGGCTTCAGCCGCATCTTCGATGATGAGACGATCCGCCCGAATATGGATTACTTCCACATAGACGTGCGCTACCGCCTCTACGGCTGTCTCATGCAGGTTGAGCCGGCCGAACAGGTGCGCCACCTCCGCGCATTCAGCCGAAGACTCGGCCTCGACATTCTGACCGAAGACCACTCCGACGGATACAGGCCCGACGGATCCGCGTTCCATCATCAGTTCCATTACTTTGCCTATGCCGGCATCGGTACCCGGAGCCTTGTGAACGTCGTAGAACCGATCAGTCACACGCCCTTCCGCCTCTCGACCGAGGCGATGGAGCGGCTCAAGACCGTTGTTCTTGCGATGCGCTCTTACTGCAACCTTCGAGACCTGCCGCTGCCGCTGAGCGGTCGCCATCCGTTCCGGCAGAGCTTCGATCCCAACGTTCTGCTGACACTGGCAAGGTGCGGATCGCCCGATGGCTCTGTCGAACTCGACCCCGACCTCGCTTCGGCCTACCTCCGCTTCGCGCCCGAAGAAGCGGGTGGGGAGGAGTTCCGCCGGCACGGAATCGAGCCGGAGGTGCTTGAGGGCAACATGACGATGAATTACGCCGGCCTCACAGCGCACCGCCGCGACGACTGGCTGGCGCTGGTCAAAGGTTACAGCCGCTACGTCGGCTTCGGCGAGATCTACGCAAACGAGAACCGCTTCGGGCGCTATATCAGCAACGGCTATCTCGACATCCTCGCGGGAGGCGATCCGATCTCGCGCGAAGGCAGCGGCGTCGTTCAGGAGGGCTGGGACTGGAACCGCCTCGACGGCACAACGGTGATCTACCTGCCGCTCGACGAGCTTCGCGCCGTCAGCTCCGGCACCGAGTTTATCCGCTCCGATCAGAGCTTTGTCGGGGGGCTCACGCATCGAGACCGTAACGGCGCCTTTGTGATGCAACTGCAGGGCGGTGAACAGCATGAGCCGACCTTCCGCGGGAAGAAGACTTACTTCTTCTTCGACGACCGCATCATCTGCCTGGGGTCGGACATCGTCAACGAGGATTCCGAGAACCCGACGCACACGAATCTCTTTCAGAAGCACCTTCCCGACCCGGAGAATGATCCGACCTGGCTCAACGAAGACGCGCTTACCGGGCTTGAGGTGCGCGCGCAGCTTCCGGCCGACGGTGGGTGGATCATCGATCCGCAGAGCACCGGCTACTGGCTCCCTGCGGGGCAGAGCGTGCATGTCGCGCGCCTGCACCAGCACTCCCGCGATCAATCCGACCGGGAGGACACGGCTGGTGACTTCGCGACCGGCTGGATCGACCACGGCGCCGCTCCGGATGACGGATCATACGAGTACGCGGTTATCGTCCGCGCCACCCCGGAGCGCATGCATCAGTTCAATCAGGCGATGACGAATCCGGTTGAACGACCTTACGAGGTGCTTCAGCGCGATGATCGCGCACACATCGTATTCGATCGTGGGAGCAGAAGCTGGGGCGCGGTGGCGTTCGAGGCGACGGAGCTTGACACCGAGATGCCGCTACTGGAGGTCGATCGCGCCTGCATCGTGATGATCGAGCAGACCGAAGAGGACCTGCTCATGAGCGTCGCGGACCCCGACCTGAATCTCGAGGAGAACGTGAGCGTGCCGCGACAACTGCGTCTGCTCGTCCGCGGTGCCTGGCAGATCGCCAATCCGTCTGACGACTTCCACGTGGTGGAACACATTGCAGACGGAACAGTGATAGACGTTATCTGCCATGAGGGTCGCAGCTACGGTATCGAGCTTGTACCTGCGGACTAACCGGGGGAGACTGGCGCGCAGGTCATGCGGTGGTGCGAGGCGAACGCAAGCCGCTCACGCTAACCGCACAGATCGTAATCCTCGAGTACGATCTTCGATGTGTCGATCTGCGAGAGAATCACGTCAATGAAAGCGTCTTCCTCGTCGGGCAGGTCTTCCACTGAAGCCTGCATCATGTCCAGCCAGCGCATCTCGCGCTCGGGCACCTCAACCAGGTCGTCGCGAATCCCGTCGCGCAGAAGCTGGATCGTGTAGGCGGCGACGTTGCGGCCTGCGAGGTAGTGATTCTCGCTTTCCGCGATCAACTTTGCCACGGCAATCGCCGGGTGTGGTGCCAGCACCAGCGCCTGCGGATCCAGCGAGCAATCTGAGTCCACCAGCCACTGCTGCAGAGACAACGCCGCCTCCGGGCTCTCATCGATCGCCGCGTTCATCAGTCGGCAGTCGTAGATGAGTTGCTCCAGCGAGATGCTCGGCGCATAACCGCCGAGGAGCTTGATGTTCTGCACCGACTCGTTGCTCCACAGATCCGCCGCGGCGGCCGCGATGTTACCGAGGGGACTCGAGTGCGCGCACGCCGCGGTCTTACCCTCCATCGCCATGGGCAGCCCCGTGAGCGCCTTCAGGACGACATTCTCGTAGCCGCAATCCTTTCCCGGTCCCACCGCACCGCACTCGTACGCCACTAACGAGCGCACTGCCGAGATCGTGCGTACCACTGCGGCAAAGGTACGCGGGATCATCCCCTGATTGGCAAGCACCATCGCGGTGTTGGCGAAGCCGCAGGCGGTGTCACCAGCAGCGAAAACTCCTTCATGACTATCGGCTATCTCCACGATGCGCGTCCACAGAAAGCGCATGTCGCGCACGCCCAGCACACACAGAGCGAAGATCACCTGCGGCAGATCCGCCATGGTCAGCGCGCCGTCGTGTATCTCCTTGCCGCCGGTGGACTCCACGGCCAGCAGGTCGGCGCCGAGTTCCGCCGCGCAATCAAAGGTCTCCAGCGTCGTCTGGAGCAGATCGCCTCCGCGCATTCTGGGAGGTCGGCGCATCTCGCGATTATCATTGGGAGTGACGCGAAGCGCGCACGGAAGGCCGCAATCATATGCCTCGTTCAGCGCCTCCTGGAGCACCGAGACTATCTCTCCGGCCCATTCCGGCCTGCGTGTCATCTCCGGCAGCGTCTCGAGTTCCACCACGAGGCCCTCGCAGTGCAGCCGACGGGCCCGCTCCAGCGCATCTTCGATGATCTCGCGGTACTGTTTCACAATCTCGGGCCACGTATCGTCATTGATGGACATCGAGGGTAGTGTAAAGTTCAGCTCGGGATAGACCTTTCCCCCGCCGATCACAAGCCCTCTCTTCGTCTCAAGCGGCTGCGGTGCGCTCCCGAAGATAAGGTCCTCAGGTTGATCGATTCTGACCTCTTCCCACCTGACCATCACTCTCACTCCCCTGAGGATACGCGCTTGAATCGTCTGTTGACCTGTACTGTGACATCGTGAGGTCATTCTCCTGCACGATCCGTCTCTGCTCCTGCGTGCGATCCTCAATGGCAATCCCACGGGTTGCACTATATATATAAGTGAGCGAGCGGATGCTGTCAACCACTTTCCGCGCAATCCGCCCATAAATCCAAATAAAACGGGCAATATTGCAAATCTCTTCCAGACAGAAGATCATCAGGGGTCTCTATTATATATAATGTCTAAGTAGCGTGGAATGATCAGGCAGCTCTCCCATGTGAGGTTCGGCGTAGCAGGTGAAGCCCCGGCAGCGAGCCAAAAGTTGATTTCCATCACTGGTGTCGCAACGTCGCGGTACTCGGCGCAAGAATCAATGCGTCGAACAGGAGATGCACGGATCGTAAGCCCTCACCAGCATCTCCAGCAGACGCTGGATGCGATCGGGATTCTCATCCATGATCCCGGGCATCAGCTCCTGCATGTCCCGATTGAGATTGCCGAGATTCTGCGCGGTAGGGATGATGTGATTCGCCGCGACGCATTTCCCTTCGTCATCGTACTCGTACTCGTGGAACAGTGTACCGCGCGGTGCCTCCACCGCGCCTACCCCCTGGCCACCCACAGGCGCCACCTCAGCCTGGCGTGCATCGGCTTCGATGCCCCTTTCCGCCAGTTCATCGATCAGTTCGATGGCATCCTCGACGCAGTGTATGCACTCGATGAGCTGCGCAACCGTGATAGTGTAGGGACGATACACGGGTGGCTCCATTTCAAGCCTCCGCGCCGCGGCCTGCGCGGACGGGTGAAGCTGATCGAAGCTGTTGTTGAGTCGAGCCAGTGCCCCAACCATGTGCTCGGGCCGGTTCCAGCGGGAGAACTTGGCAGTTGACCCCTCGACCACGCGTTCCTCTATCACCTCGCGATAGCGGCGAGGCGGAATCCCGTGACCGTCGCTGGAGAACACCTGCCCGGCGTAGAACGCGTATCGGTCGGGGTGTTTGAGTGACACATACTCGGTCGGCCGCTCGAAGTCGGGCAGTTCAAAGGTCGTGAACAACTCAACCGTGGCATCCAGATCCTCACGTACGTCAACGAGCCTCGCCCGCATATCCTGCATGTCGTCCGGATTATGTACGAAGCTGAAGCCGCCAACGGTCATCGCGACGGGGTGGGTGTGCCTGCCCGCCACCATCGCCGCAAGATCGTAGCCGATCTCCTTCAGGCGCATCGCACGGCGCACCAGTTCGGGCTGACTGTTGATCAGAGGCATGACGCTCGGAAGACCGAGGAAATCGGGCGCGGCGAGGAAGTATATGTGCAGAAGATGGCTCGAAAGCACCTCACCGTGGAACGCAAGCCTGCGCAGTAATTCGGTCTGTTGTGATATCTCGACCCCGAGCGCGGCCTCGGTGGCCTTCAACGCAGCGCACTTGTGACTAACCGCGCAGATCCCGCATATTCTCGAGGCGACATGAACCGTCTCGTGATACGACTGTCCGCGCAGGATGGCTTCGAAGAAGCGTGGCGCCTCGATAACCGAAAAGCGCAACTCCTTCAGCATCCGATCCTCGATCTTCGCGACGATCTCACCATGTCCCTCGACGCGGGTCAGGTGATGCACGTGAATGTCCGCGTCAGTCGTCATCGGTCTCTGCCTCCTCGAGCGTGAACTCGGGCCAGTTGTTATATATCCGCAGCTTCGCCGCGATCTCTCCCTCGGTCAACTGATGCCGATCGATCACAGTGCGCATGATGGAGTGCGCCTCCTCGCGGGTGAGAGCCTTGAGCATCGCGCCGATGTTCGCTGAATCCATCAGCCCCCGGCACCCCTGACAAGCATCACCCCATCCGGTGCAGATGGCGTCGCAGCCGCATCGCGTGACCGGCCCCAGGCACACTTCCCCCTTCTCGTAAACGCACAGGTAGTCGTTGCGCTTGCACTCGACGCAGACCGGCTCGTTGGGCGGCTCATAACTCTGCCCTGTGAGGATCGCGCTGACAACCTTCACAAACTCCGGCAGTGAGACGGGGCACCCGAAAGTCTGATAGTCCACCTCGACCACCGCGGAGATCGGGCGCGAGGCGATGGTGTGTATCTGGCCTGCGTCATCCCCGTAGACCACATCGAGCACCTCGTCCATCGACCACTGATTCTTCAGCTCGTTGTGACAGCTTGTCGATGCGCAGCTTCCGAGGGTGACAAGCACCGCGGCCTCTGCTCTGATGTCCTTGATCCGCTCAACGTCCTCCTCGGTGGTAATCGAACCCTCGCAGAACGCGATGTCGTACTCAGAGGACTGCTCGGTCATGGCCTCGCGCCACGTGACCACGTCCACATGCTCGAGGATCTCGAGCAACCTCTCCTCAAGCTGCAGCACGGAGAGTTGACAGCCCTCACAGCAGGCGAAGTCGAAGAATGCGACCTGTGGCTTGTGGCCGAAGCGCGGTATCGCCGACTCACGTGCCATCCTCTTACTCCCTTTCATCTTCAGGCGCCCAGACCTCGATCGCCTCAGAGCGCCCGATCAGGTCGGTGTAACGAAACACGGGACCATCCTGGCAGACGTAAAGATCGTTGAGTTGACAGTGACCGCACTTGCCCATCCCGCACTTGAAACGCCGCTCCAGCGAGAACAGAATGTTCTCCTCGGACATACCCTTCTCCAACAACTCCGCAGCGACGAAGCGGTACATCACCGGTGGCCCCACGACCACCGCCGTCGTCCGCTCCGGATTGATCTGCACCTCTTCACGCAGAGGTTCGGTGACAACCCCGGTGCGGCCCGTCCACTGATCATCCGGTTCATCGACTGTGTAGAGTGTCTCGAAGTCCTCGCGGGCATCCCAGACGTCGAGATCATCCTTGAAGAGTTGCTCATCAGGCATCCGCGCGCCGTACACAAGGACCATCCGTTCAAACTCAGGGCGCCGGTCGGCAACGTACTTGATCAGAGAACGCAGCGGCGCGAGGCCGATTCCGCCTGCCACGCACAGAATGTCCCGATCCCGCATCTCCTCGATCGGGAAGCCGTGACCGTAGGGCCCGCGAACGCCGAGAAAGTCGCCGGGCCGGAGATCGTGCATCGCCTCGGACAGATTCCCGACCGCGGCAACGCACAGTTCGAAGCTCTTGGTCTGCGTGGGTGATGAACAGAAAGAGATCGGAGCCTCGCCGTAGCCGGGCAGGGATATCTGGAGGAACTCGCCGGGATTATGGTCGAGCGGTTCGGCTGAATCAAGCTGCAGGCGCAAGAGCACCATCATCTCCGTCAGCCGTTGCTTGGTGATGACACGGGCCATCACCGGCTGATAGAAAGCCGTGATGTCCTCCGGATGATCGAGATGGCCGGTCTCGCTCATGACTGTTCACTCCCGCGGGCGCGCTCAATGATCTCATTGCTGACATCCACGATGTTGATGTCGGCGGTGCAGGCTCGGGAGCAGCGACCGCATCCCGTGCAGTACGGGTGATCGAACTCGCGGTAAAGGTAGAGGAACTTGCGATGCCATCGATGGCGCACACGCTGCCAGCGAATCCGGCGAAAATTGTGCCCCCCCGCTACCAGAGCGAACTCCTGTAGCTGGCAGGAATCCCATGTGCGTACCCGGCGCCCGGCCGTCAATCCGAGATCGAACTCGTCGTTGATGTCAAAGCAAAAGCAGGTGGGGCAGGTCGTATTGCAAGAGCCGCAGGAGTAACAGCGCTCCGCTATCTCGCGCCACAGGTCCTCGAAGGTCCCCTCTTCAAGGATATCGGCGAAGTCGCCGGCCGATGATCGAATGCCCGCTGTTATGCGCTGTCCCTTTTCTGCTGCGAAGTTTCTGGCATCATTGAGGTCATCCTCTCTGGCCCTGGAGACATCCGAGAGGCGCAGCATGTCCTCCCCGGCCTCGGTAATCACCTCCACGAGATAGCCATGCTCGATGGGTGTGAAGAACAGATCGCAGCCTTCACGCCCCGCACAGGTATCAAAGCAGAAGCAGTATTCGTCGGGCATGCAATCAACGCCGATGATGCGTGCCCTCGCTCGCGCCGCCGGCCAGACGGCCTCTGCCGGCTCCTTCGCATAAGCGTCATCGAGCATATTGAGGCCCGCCAGATCGCAGGTATGAACCCCGACGAGGGTGAAGGGCGTGGCTTCTTCCAGCGGAGTTATCTTCGGCGGCACCGTAAGCTCGAACTCGAAAAGGGGCTGACGGGGCGGGAAGAAGGCCTTCTTCGGCGGCACGGTTGTGGTCGTGTACTGCAACATCAGTTCATCCGCGGACTCGATCCAGTCGAACTTCGCGAAACCCGGCTGCTTCCGCCTCTCTCGCGGCC
The DNA here is from genome assembly GCA_003566775.1 of candidate division WS1 bacterium. Classification (GTDB taxonomy): domain Bacteria; phylum Armatimonadota; class Zipacnadia; order Zipacnadales; family UBA5352; genus UBA5352. The sequence goes on along the minus strand of PXBW01000275.1, from coordinate 9,037 downwards.
CCATCACAGGACCTTCCTCGATCAGACGCGTCACAAACCGGTCCACTGCCTTGGACGTCATTACCACCTCGGTGGGCATCGATCACACCTCCGAATGGGGCTCGTCTTGCGGCTCTTCATCCGAACCCGCGGTCAGATCATGTTTGAGCCTGAGCAGATTCCGGATATGTTGATGCTCCTCCGCGATGATCTCGTCGATTATCTCTCTCTCCGACTCGCGCACAAGCTCCTTCGCGCCGGTGTAGAACGAGATCGCGCCGTGCTCAAGTTCGACGGCCTTCTCGACCGCTTCGAGTTCGTCCGCCATCTCCTCGGCGCTACAGGTCGCCTCATCGACGCTCTGAAAGACACGGGTCCCAACGAAGCCGCGCACGTACGAACGTGTCTCTCCGGGATAGCTCTCGGGGATGGTGTACTCGGCGAGGTCACGTTTCATCTTGCTGAAGGTCTCGATGTGACGCCGCTCCTCCTCGGCAGCATATTCGAAAACCGTGGCTACGGACTCAGTCGCACGAGCCGCCGCGCATCCGCTGTAGAAGGCAAGGCCCTGGCGTTCGATCTCGATTGCCATGTCCAGTATCTCGGCGGCCTGAAACAGCGGTTTGCCCATGACATGCCTCCCATTTGCTCTTTCTCGACCCAATCAGTCAGGTTGCCATCTGAAGTGGTGTTCGCCCTTTACATCGATACTCCTCGTAGTTAATTCGGGGTGGGCCTGTCAGTTCCTCGTGATTCGACTCCACGCCGGCATCTCGCAATCTTGCTGTGATATCCAAACCGAAATCGTGCGGTGAGGATTATCCGGGTTCGGAGGCCTGAGGTGGTCGCGCGGCGAAGATGCTGTGACCCGAGCGAGGGGCGCTGACCTTCTCCCCGATTCGGGCCGCCATAACGAAGCAGTCGACTACCGTTTGCTCGGGAGGAGCATTCATGACGACGGAGAAGTTCAGGGAGATTGCACGCGACCTCGGGGCGGACCTTGTCGGTGTGGCGCCGGTGGAGCGCTTCGCGGTGTTCGCCCCCGAGGCGAATCCGCTCGCTATCCAGCCTCAGACCCACTCAGTGATCGTGCTGGGCTTCAGCATACCGCGCGGAGCGCTTCAGGGACTGGAGCACGCAACCGCCGATTACACGCTGGGCTCCGGCATCCCCACCACGCTCTCCATCGAGACGACCTATCAGTGCTGCCGACGTCTCGAAGATGAGGGATGGGAAGCAACACCTCTCTTCCGACAGAGCGGTGACATGCGCCGACAGGGCGTCCGTGTCAGCCCGGATAAACCCGAACCCAATGTTATCGTGGAGTTCGACTTCGCCGCACATGCCGCCGGTCTGGGAGAGATCGGACGAAACAAGTTGTTCCTCACCACGGAATTCGGCCCGCGACAGATGTTCACGCTCATCCTCACCGACGCAGAACTCGCGCCCGACGCGCCCTTCTCCGGCACCGTATGCGATGACTGCGGGGCCTGTGCCGAGGCCTGCCCGGCAGGCGCGCTCGACGCATCCACGCTTCAGCGCGTGCCTCTGTGCAAGGGGCAGGCCGCTTGGTACCCGCTGCACATCGAAAGCTGCCGCGTGTGCAGGACCGGAACCACGAGACTGCCCTACTCGACCGACTCTGAGCCATTCCGTCTCGGCGCCGCCTGCGGCCGTGCCTGTGTCGCACACCTCGAGGACTCCGGCATGCTGAGCCGTAAGTTCGCCTCACCCTTCCGCCCGGAGAAAGGGGAGGCGTGATCTCCATGCTGACAACCGAATCGCTGCGCAAGTATGCCCTGCACGAAGTGGGCGTTGACGGGCTCGGCGTCGCGAATATCGAGCGCTTCGACGGCGCACCTCCGGACATGGACCCGCGCGCCATCATGCCGAAGGCACGTTCGGTCGTGGTCTTCCTCAAGCGCATCCTGCGCGGCACCTGCCGCGGTGTCGACGAGGGGACCCACTGGTCCTCATATCACATATACAGCTACGGTGGTCTGAGTCGGATGCTCGGCACTGCACAGAGCAGACTGCTGCGCTTCACCGAGCAGCACGGCTACGACGCCACGCCGCTCGCCGCGATGGCAACCACCCGCGAATTCGGACCGAAGGCTCCGCCCGCAGCGCCCGGCCTTCCGCCGCGCGAAGTGGCGGTACATCATCGCATCGCCGCCACCCTCGCGGGGCTGGGTGAGATCGGCTGGTCGAAGGTCTTTCTCACGCGCGAGTTCGGACCGCGGCAGCGCCTCGCCATGTTCCTTACCGATGCCGAACTGGAGCCTGATCCGATTGAGACCGGTGTGCTTTGCGACCGCTGCATGCGATGTGTGGCGGAGTGTCCGGCAGGAGCAATTCATCCGCAACGTTCCGTCGGCATTGAGGTCGAAGGGCACCGCATCGAGTGGAACGACCTCGACCTCGGCAAGTGCAAGCTGACGCACTTCGGCCTCAACAAGCTCAGCGGCCCATTCTTCGCGAAGAGATTCCCCGGTGTGCGCCTTGCCATAGCGGAGCAGGAGGTCACCTGGCTGGAGGCGTGGGATCTCGGCTGGACGATGTTTCCGACCATGCCCGCAATCAACGCCCTTGCGTCCAGCCCCGTAGCATGTTGCGGGGCGCGCGGGTGTATTATCGGCTGCGTCAAGGCAATGGAACGCGACGAACGAGTGACTAACACCTTCCGCACGCGTCCGGGATTTAGTGATGGGAAGCCGTGGCTGCTCGACGAAGAGCCCGCATACCGCGCCGAGGATCACGGGGGCTTCGTCTGGGACCCCGATGAGGATGAAGTGGATACTGAGGAGTCGCAGACCCGAGATGATGAGGGCTGGTACTGATCCGCCAACCCTGATCTGTACGTCCCGCTCGCATCAGAAGGAGAGGTGATCCGAATGCTCTGGAGACTGCAGCGTTCACCTGCAGAAGGGTCACGGGGCTTGTTAGCAATCGGCCTCTCGCTTGTGTTTGTGCTGGTGGCATCGGCGACGATCTGTGCTGAGGAGGTAGTTATGACTTACGAGGAAGCGATTGCCCGCATACCCGAGCGAGAGCTGCCTGACTGGTGGGTCGGCGATCTCGATACCATGCGCGCTCATCTCGACGAGTTGCGGCCCGATGATGTGCGCGAACTGGCCGTTTCGCCCGGCGGTCACCCGATCCTGCTGGTGACTTACGGTGAACATGAGCCGACCCCGCGCCGCGCCAACTTCAACTCGGCGATCGGTAGCCGTGATGAGTCGCACTACGTGGATCGGGAGGCGCGTAGCAGGCCCGTGATTCTCCTGGCCGGCTCCGTGCACGGGCATGAGGTCGAGGGACTCACCGGCCTGATCAACCTGATAAGCGTGATGGAGACCGGGAGCGATCTGCGTGGCACGGAGCGCCCGCGCCTGCGCGAGCTTGCGGGTGCCTGCAGACTGCTGATTATCCCCGCCGGGAATCCCGACGGCATCGCGCGCTTCGTGCCACGCGCCCTGCAGGGGATGGAGCAGGTCGATCTGCGCTGGTGGGGACAGGGCGCGTGGACCGACGGCACGCTCATAGGCTGGCTCGGCAGCAAGACGACGCATCCGATGACCGAGGACCGTGTGCGCTTCCTCGGCTGTTACTTCAACGATGAGGGCATCAACCCGGCGCATGACGAGTTCACCGCACCGATGGGGCCCGAGGCGCCCGCGATCCTCGACCTCGCCCGTGAGGAGGCGCCGGACTACGCCGCCCTGCTGCACAGTCACGAGACGCCGCCGCTGCTGATCCGCCCGAAGTACGTCCCGCTGGAGATCCAGGAGGACGTCCTGCGGCTCGCCGAGCGCACCAGGGCGCTTTACGAACAGGCGGGACTGCAGTACAGCAGGCTCTTCGAACCGGAGGCGGAGGCAGGGCCGAATCCGCCCGCGCTGAATCTCACCAGCGCGGTCTATCACGTCTCTGGCGCTGCACCCTTCACCTTCGAATCGCCCCACGGCCTCGTCGGTGATGAGCGCTGGGGAGAGTGGAGCTTCGACGATCTGCTGGAGGTGCAGATGCTTCTCTACGAGGCGATCTTCACCCACGCGCTCGAGGCGAAGGCCGCCGGTTAGCGCTGTCCGGGCGGATTCGGCCCGCGGGTTCCCGCGACAGCAGACGTGACCTGCTGCAAGCACAGGAATGTGCGTGCCACGCAACGCCTCACGGCTGACGACTCACGGGCCATCAGGCGTGGCGGTTACGCCTGCCTGAGGCTGAACCTCGTTCGTCAGGGCGCGATCGATCGCGGGAAGGTCGCCGCCGCTGCGCCGGATCTGCCCGGCGAGATCGCCCTCGGTGGCGAAGCGGACGTCCCACGTGACTCCGTCGATCACCATGCGCACGCCGGTCCCGTCGTCACCCTCCAGCAGTTCAAGCCCGGCAACCCCCGGCAGTTCTCCTACCGGGGCATCTGCGGGGAACTGCAGCGGAAGCGCCTCAGGCCCCTCGGCGTCGCCGACCTCGATCACGTGCAGGAAGAAGTCCTCCGTGCGTTCCGCGCCGGGCGATACCTCGACCCGCCACTGGCCCATCATCGCCAGCGCATCTTCGCTCAGGTCGCCGGTGTCAATATCCCAGTTCCGTCCAGCCGCCTCGAACTCCCGTCCCGGGCCGCCCACCAGTTCAATCTGTGCGTCGGCGGGCAGCAGCGTCCGGCACAGCATCCGCCCCTCATCGTGCTCTGCGGTGAACCATCGCGCGCCATCCGCCCCGAGGATGCGACCGTCCTCGGTCTCGCGCTCGGCGGGCAGATTGGGCCGGTGCGCCGTGTGCAGCAGCCACTCCTTGCGATAGGCCGGATCGGTGCTGGTGACCCGGTCGAATACCACGAACAGATTCGGCGGCACGAACACCATCTGCCGCGTGACAAGCTCCACCTTCTCGCCGAGTTCCTCGTTACCGTGCAGATAGCTCGCGGTGCCATCACCCGCCACGTAGGCGAAGTCGTCATTCGTCTCGAATGCCACCACCTCGGAGCCGAGTTGACTGTGCTGGCCGCCGTGATTCGCCTCTACGGTGCCGCCCCAGTAACGCGCGGGAGGCTCATTCGGCTGGTGGATCAGCACGCAGTTGTGCGCGACCGTCTGTGCGTAGTAGTTGGCGAGATGTTCACCGTTTGCGTCCTCGCGGTAGCGCGTTCCCGAATCCAGCGCAAGGAAGCCGCGACGGTAGAGCGTGAAGTGCAGCGCGTCATAGTGCCGGTGCTGGCGGAGTATCCCGCCGCAGGCGAACATCAGGTAGGTATCCTCCAGACCGTCACCCGAGCGCATGAACACCTGCCCCATGTTTTCGAAGTGCCGCGCCAGCGGAAGATCCTCGGGCATGAAGGGATCGGGCACTCGGTCAAGGTCGCTCAGCAGAAACGGGTAGATGAACCAGGTGTTGCTCCATCTCTGCGCGCCCTCAGGCAGCAGATTCTCCTGAATGTGTCGTGCCAGCGCCGCCGCCTCGGGGTAGGCGCGCCCGTAAAGGTGCCGGATGTTGCCCATGTGCGTGTAAAGCTGACCGTGGTTCATGATGTTGGTCGTATGCCCGGCGTCGCCGTAACCGAACTCGCGCGGGCGTCCATCCTCGTGGGCGATCCAGTTCCAGAGCACGTAGTTCGAAAGCAGCGCGGCGTGAGGCCAGTCCTCAGCGATGTTCTCGCCCGTCGCCGACAGCCACGTGTACAGGAAGTTCTGCTCGGACCAAGGATACGCTCCGAGGGTGTAACCCAGTGTCGGCGAGGCGCCTCCTCCGTCATCACCGCAGGCCTCTCGCCTGTGTTCGAGCATGCGCATGTTCTCGGTGTAGCCGCTGTCGAGCCAGGCGTTCACGATCTCAGGCTCGATGCCGGTATCGAATGCGGTAACTCCGATGAACCACTCGAGGTTGCGCACCCCGTAGAAGCCGGTGCGGTAGCTGCCGAGGTGCTCGCGGCGTATCATCGGGCGCTCGGTGAGGACGTTGTGAACGTTCCGCACGAGGCGGGCCATCAACTCGTCACTGCGCTCGCGGGGCAGATGGTTGCGCGTCCAGTCCCATGCCATCACCGCGTGGACCCGCGAGGTCGAGTACCAGTTCACCGTGCGCCGCTCCTCAAAGCGCTCCTCATAGAGGCGCACTGAGGCGTCCAGCAGCGTCTCCGTCAGGTGCAGATAGGCCGGCTCTTCGGTCATGTGAAAGACGAAGGCCGCGCGCGCCGCATCCTGCCCGTAGTCCTGCGCATCGATGGTCACAGCGCCCTCGGCATCACCCAGAATCTCGTCGCGCAGCCGATTCACGCGCGCCAGTTGCGCGTCGTACCACTCGCGCTCAACGCCCTCCGCCCGCTCGCGCACCTCCGGCCAGGTATCCGCGTTGAAGAACAGGCGCGGGTGATCGGGGCGAAGCACCTCCGACCACTCCGGCGTCTCTGCGCTCGCACGGTATCCCGACATGAGCATCAAGCAGATCAACACACACAGACTCAACCGAAACATGAATATCGCCTCTCGGTGAGCAATCTTCTGCAAATGCAGTCCCGGCGCGACGCGTCCCCAACACGCCCTGCAGGCATGATGCCGCCCTCGCCATACCTGCCGTCACAGTGACGTCGGAGCACGCGTGTTCATAACGCTCTAATCCACCCATTCCATGGGTCTTCATCCAGCACATGTGCCGCATACATAGTGCTTCACCTGCGGACACTTCTCCTTCCGCCGCCGGAAGACATCCCTGTCGCCGACAATCACCGGACGGCTCCCTATTCACGCCATCATCTCGAGGAACGCCTCGATCCGCGTCCGAAGCTGCCCGTTATCCTCTTCTGAGTAGTCGGTCTCAAGCGTGATGCTCGGAACCGCCGCCTCTTTGAGGGCCTCTGCCACGGTGATCGCCTCGATGTTATAACCGTGGCAATACTGCAGGACATAGTGGATCATCCCGTCAACCCGGAACTGCCCGGCGAGGTCAACGATGTTCTCAATCCGCTCAGTGTTTGGTGAGAAGCAGGCGCAGTCAATCTGCAGATAGCGGTCAGCAATCGCAGAAAGCTGCGCCTCGAGGTCCCCTTCGATCTCAGGCACGAGGTGCGCGAAGTAGCGCGTTCCAGTGCAGGTCTCGTCGCATACCACCACCGCGCCCGCACTCTCGATGAGATGATGGAGCTTCCAGTTGCCCATCACCGCGGGCGAGCCGCCCAGCATGATCCTGAGCACTCCCTCCGGGATGGGCGACACTCCTTGGGCCACACGCTGGCGCAACTCGTCATTGAGCGCCTCAAGCCGGTCACAGCACCTGGCCGGATCATCGATCAGCGATCCCTGGGTCGCGACGAGCACGTCGGTGCCGCTGATCGGCGGGCGCTCCTCCATCCTGAACGAGTGAAGCTCGGCGAGCGCCTTCCTCCTCCGGTTGATCAGGCGCACCGCCTCAGTCAACCGTTCTGCCACAAGGCGCTTTCCGGAGATGTCCTCGAGGCGGTCGCGGAACTCGGACACCTCGGCGCGCCAGAGATCGACCGTGCGCGCGTTCTTCTTCTGCGGGACTTCGAGCACGTGCATGTTCACGCCCCACACGGCCATCACGTCCCACGTCTTCTTCTTTGCATCGCAGGTCGTCTCGCCCACCGCCATGTCCTTGATGCCGCCGAACGGGCAGCATCCGGAGAAGGCCATGCCGAGCGTCGACTTCACCAGCGGGCAGATGTCGCGCGGGAAGCGTCCCGCGGCATAGGGCACACTGAAGCCTGACCCGCCGCACAGCGGTAGCGGAAGCACATCAAGCGCCCAGGCGATCTCCTCCGGAACGTAGATGCAGAAGGTGCCGATGAAGGAGCCGCCCGCTTTCTTGTGGTCGAGGATCTCCCTCACACGCTCCCCGTGCGCGGCCTCCACCAGTCCATCGAAATGCTCCATCCCCTCAGGGCGACCCTGCTGGCTCAGCACCTGTCGCTCGAAGCTGTCGTGGATAGCCTCGATCATCTGCCCGTGCAACTCGACATTCATCCCGAGTTGCTCGTACATCTCAGTGTACTGGTGGCTCATGATCTCTCCTCCCCCGCGGATTGTGCGATGAGCGCCGCTCCAAGCGCGGAAACGATCTGGGGTTGCTCGGGGATGATCGGTTGCGCCGGGAGTCTCGCGCGCAGCAGTTCGACAACACCCGGGTTCTTCGCCACGCCGCCGACAAACATGACGGCGCCTCGGTCTGTCGCTCCCGGCGGGAGCATTGCCGCAACTCGCTCGACGGTCGCCTGATGCAGACCGAGGGCGATCCTTCGGCGATCTTCGCCGCTGGTCATCAGCGAGACGACCTCCGACTCCGCAAATACCGTGCACATCGAGTTGATGCGCACTGCGCTGCCGGCGCTCAACGCCTCAGCGCCGAACTCTTCGAGCACATAGCCAAGGGCCGAGGCCATCACCTCGAGGAATCTGCCGGTGCCGGCCGCGCAGCGATCGTTCATCACGAAATCGTCGAAGCCGCCGGCTTCGGTGACAGAGATCACCTTGGCATCCTGACCGCCGATGTCGATGACGAGCCGGCAGTCGGGCCTGACGTGGATGGCCCCGCGGGCACATGCGCTCAGCTCAGTGATCGCCTGGTAGCCAAGGCGTTCGCTCAGAAGATGGCGACCGTAGCCCGTGACGATGGTGGGCACGTCGGGAAGCTCATCGAGATGCCGGGACAGGCCGTCGAGCGGATCGTGTTTGGTGTCAAACACCTCGGCGCTGCGGATCGCGTCATCTGCGAGCACGACGATCTTCGTCGTTCGAGAGCCGAGGTCGATGCCGACAGTCATGGAGGCGGTCATGAGGATCGGTGTGTCCCATCACGGAGACCTGCGGCGCCGGGCGCGCCATGAGCGGCCATCGTGGAGAGCTTCTGGCGGGAGGGCGTGGGAGTCGAACCCACCCAGGACCGGATCTCCGGCCCCACACTGGGTTTGAAGTCCAGGGGGCCCACCGGGACCCATGCCCTCCCGTCTGCCGCGCTGCGTACCCTCAGGATCATCCCACCAACTCCCGCTCATCGCCGCGACGGATCGTGGTTCCCGCACGGTCGAAGTGCTCCAGCAGGGCCAAGG